>CAZWTI010000019.1:0-6294 GCA_964637065.1 uncultured Puniceicoccaceae bacterium | reverse complement strand
CGTGGCCTTGCTCTCTTCGGATGCCATGCCGGATACGTCTGCGCCTTGGACGCATCCAGCGGCGAACTCGTCTGGGAGTTCAGGGCCGCTCCCGTCGACGAACGAATCGTGGCCTACGGTCAGGTCGAGAGTCCTTGGCCGATTCCCGGGGCCGTTTTGGTTCGCGAGGAAACGATCTATTTCGTCGCCGGTCGGCAGCAACTGGCTGACGGCGGAGTTCTCGTTTTTGCCCTTGATGCGCTGACTGGCGAAAGGCAGTGGGTTCACCGGCTTGACCACATCCCCCAGAAGGCAGCCCCCACGGGCAAGAATCCATTCAAGGGATTTTATGAGAATTCGGGTCTCGAGTTCGATCCCGTCGACATCCTTCATCAGGAAGGCGACGGGATCGCCATGTCCCGTTGGATATTCTCAGCCGACGGAAAGACCGTTTCGGTGGACAAGTGGAACGCCTTTGCCAAGCTCGACACGGGAGGCGGTCCCGTGTGGGTGCCGCGCGGATCGTGGAATTACGGGGCTCGACATCAGGACCGTTTTCGCGGGGAGGCTCCTCGCCGGCCTTTGGTGGTATTCCGTGACGGAGAGGTCTACGGACAACTGAACGCCAGTACGGACGTCTTTCGCCGAGACTTCGACGCCGAGGCGGTCAAGAAGTTCAATGGCAAGTGGATTACCGGTTGGCAGGCCGCCCGCAGCGGTCGCAAGGGAGAAAAGCCCTTCCGCACCTATCGCGTTGCGGAAGGGGCGAAATGGACTGTCGACGCCTTCACCCCCGCCGAGGAGAAAATCAAGCCCTACAAGCCCGGCACCCAGCTTTCGAACTACGTCCACGCCTTGGCCCTGGCCGGCAACGAACGACTCTATGCGGTACACAAGGACGGTCGCTTGAAAGTCTTCGACACAAGTGACGGAAAAGTCGTCGCTCAAAGCCAACTTCCATCCCCGACTTGGGACGGTCTCGCGATCGCCGACGGCAACTTGTATCTCTCAACCCGCGGGGGCGAGCTACTTTGCATCGGCGAAGAATGAAGCCGGTCGCCCTTGCGGCGGATCAGTTTGTAGATCTCCGGCTCAGGTTTTTCTTTTGGCGGAGCGCTTGCGTTCGGTAGCGTCTAGAATTCGCTTGCGAAGACGAACGTTCCCGGGCGTCACCTCGACTAGTTCGTCGTGATCGACGTACTCGATGGCCCGTTCCAGTGAAAAGCGGAGCGGAGGCGTCAAGGCTTCCGTCTTGTCCTTCCCGGCGGCCCGATGATTGGTTACGTGCTTTGTCTTGGTAGGATTTACCGGAAGGTCTTCCATGCGGGGATTTTCTCCAACGATCATCCCCGGATAGACCCTTTCTCCCGGGGCGATGAAGAGTTTTCCCCGAGTCTCGACGTTGGTGAGGGCGTAGCTCATCGCTTCCCCTTTCTCGATCGAGACGAGGGTTCCCGTGTGTCGCGTCCTGATGTCTCCGCTGTCCGGGCGGTATTCCTTGAAGAGGTGAGAGAGGATTCCCTCCCCGTTGGTCAGGGTGAGAACCTCGAAATCGAATCCTATGAGTCCTCTGGTCGGGATGGTCATCTCAATGAAGGTGCGACCATTTTTCGCGGACATCGACTCGAGTTGGCCCTTGCGGTTCGACAAGGACTGCATGCAACCGCCGACGCATTCGTCGGGGACCTCCAGATAGAGCGTCTCGAAGGGTTCGTGCATGCGGTCGTCGATACGCTTCTTGATGACCACGGGGCGCGAGACCAGGACTTCGTAGCCCTCGCGCCGCATTTCCTCGACCAGTACCGCCACCTGCATGGAACCACGGGCGCTCACCTTGAATTCGGAAGCTACTTCGGTCTCCTCGAACTTGATGGAGACGTTCGTTCGGGCTTCTCGAGTCAGTCGCTCACGCAATTCTCGCGAGGTCACGCGATCCCCGTCCTGTCCGGCAAAGGGCCCGTCGTTCACGGAGAAGGACATCATTACGGTGGGAGGATCAATTTCCGCAAAGGGAAGGGGGACGCCATCCTCTCGGGAGGTGATCGTTTCGCCAATATCGATTTCCTCGAAACCCGAAAGGCCGATTATGTTGCCGGCCACGCCTTCGTTCGCCTCGTTGGTTTCCAGAGCGGCGTACTCGAAAATCTTCGTGATCTTGGCTCGTATGGGATCGTCCCTCCTTCCAATGCGCCAAACCGAGTCGCCGAGGTTTATCGACCCCGACAAAATTTTCCCTATGGCTATCCGCCCGACGTAGTCCGACCAGTCTATGTTGGACACGAGCATCTTGAATTCATTTCCCTCGGCGATCCTTGGCGGAGGAACCTTGGTCACGATTGTTTCGAAGAGCGCGGACAAGTCGGTTTCGGCGCCTATTTCCTCATGATTCTCAAGGGCGAACCCGTCCTTGGCGCTACCGAAGAGGAAGGGTGATTCGAATTGTTCGTCGCTTGCTTCCAATTCCAGAAAGAGCTCGAGGACCTCGTCGCGCATTTCCTGCGGTCGGGCGTTCGGACGATCGATCTTGTTTACGAACACGATTGGGGCTAGGCCTGCGGCGAGAGCCTTCTTGAGCACGAACCGGGTCTGCGCCTGGGGGCCCTCATAGGCGTCGACGACGAGCAGGACGCCGTCCACCATGTTCATCACTCGCTCGACCTCCCCTCCGAAGTCGGCGTGGCCCGGAGTATCGACTATGTTCACGACGCAGTCCTTCCATCTGACCGAGGTGTTCTTGGCCTTTATCGTGATGCCTCGTTCTCTTTCCTGGTCCATCGAGTCCATGACCCTATCCTTCAGGATCTGGTTTTCACGAAAAGCTCCCGACTGCTTGAGCATTTGGTCGACCAAGGTCGTTTTCCCGTGGTCCACGTGCGCGATGATGGCAACGTTTCGGATTTTTTCCGAACTTGTGATTCTTTCGGTCACTACGATACAGGTTGGTTGAGGGATGCTGCTCGGGGGTCTGTTCCGGTTTTGGATCGAGAATGGAACCGCTTCGTTTCTTCCGACGCAGACTTCACTTGCAAGGGACTTCCATCGGGGTCAAGGCCGTCCTTCACTCCCTCTTTCGTCGACAAGCCAATCGAGGTTAAAAGGTAGGTCGACTTGATCAAGCCAAGAAAGTCCCGACAAGCCCTCGAGCTAAAAACTAAGAAAGTCATGGTTCTTGAGAAAGACGCGCATAAAATAGATTCAATCGCCAAGCGCAAGACTGAGCCAAAAAGGGAAAATTATTTTTCTTGTGATTCTCCACCTGTGATTCAGGTTCACGATAGACAGATGCCAATCCATTTGCCCTTTCAAGATCGCCGTCAATTCCTTGGTTCGCTGGGAGGAGGCCTCATCGCCTGCCAAACCTATGCTTCGGACGAAAAGACGGGGCGGGAGCTGGTATACCTGCTGAATGACACCCATATCGGAGAAAAGCATTCTCCCAATTCCTCCGTCCCCATGCATCTCAGGCAAGTGGTGAAGGAGTTGACCGATCTGGATCGGAAACCCGTGGCCACGATTATAAACGGCGACCTTGCCCTTAAGGATGGTCAGGTCGGAGACTACCGACATTTTGCCGATATCATTTCTCCCCTGCGTCAAGCGCGGGTAAGCCTTCATCTCACCTTGGGCAATCACGACAACCGAGAATCCTTCTACAGGGCCATGAAGGAAGAGCAGCCCAAGGCTCCGGTCGTGAAGTCTCGACACGTCTCGATGGTGGCGACGCGTCATGCAAATTTCTTCCTGCTCGATTCACTGAAGAAGACGATGGTTACCCCGGGGACTCTTGGGAAAACACAAATCGCTTGGCTAACCAAGGCATTGGATGCTCACGCCCGGAAACCTGCCGTCGTCGTCACCCACCATAATCCGAGACTGGGAGGCGACCCCGTCCACTTTCCGGGAGGACTCGTCGATTCCGATGAACTTTGGGAAGTTCTGTCGCCTCGTCGCCAAGTGAAAGCCTACATTCACGGTCACGTTCATGACCGCTCCTACGCAAGCCACCGGGGGATTCACATCATAAACGCTCCTGCAACTTCCTACGTTGCCGATCCCAAGCAATCGACCACCGGCTGGACAGTCCTCAAGCTAACTTCAAGGAACGTGACTCTCACGACCCGTACCAATAACCCGGATCATCCTTGGAACAATGAAGTGAAAGTCCTGAACTGGCGTTCGTAAGCGGGGAACCCCATGATTCCTTGAGCGTCGCCGGAAGCGTGCCAGAAACTAGTACGAAAAGTACCTTCATGCGTCATAGTGGTTTTCGCAACCATTGACGTGCGAATTACAGCCTTTGCGTAAATATCGAGATCAATCCATCCCGCAAATCTTCAGCAGCGCCTCGTGCACGTCGAGATCATGTTGGTAGGACCAGTCGAATTTCTTTTTTCCACGGATGACTTTCGCCAGGTCGATGAATTCCGCCGCGTAGCTTCGGCCTCCCTTGAGCTGGACGGTTTGCGTGCCTTTTTTGAATTCACCGCGGGCTTGATCAAGGTTCAGGGTGAATCGGCCTGATTCCAATGGTTGGATCTCCATGCCGCCTTTCGTTCCCGCGATGTTGAACCTTCTTCTCGGAAATCCAAAGGGGTCATTGTGGTTACAGCGCAGGTTGGCGGTGGCCTTCTCGTACTCGAGAACGGCTAGCTGGTTGTCGGCGAAATCGTCTCCTTCCTTTTCGCGGGTGCGCAGGTTGAAACCGTGAACCTTACTCGGTTTGCCCAAGATATGCATGGCGGCGTCCAGGACGTGGCAGGCGAGCTCGAAAAAACCGCCCCCTGGGAACGCGGCCAGTTCCTTACGCAAGCCGTTGCCGGCTTGCTTGCCCATCATGGCGTCGATTTCCATGATCTCCCCGAACCATCCCTCGCGGACCGCCTTGAACATGAACTCGAAGGCGGGATTGTAGCGGAGCATGTAGCCCATCTGCACCACGAGGTTTTGCCGTTCGGCGGATTGAAGTAGTTTCTTGAAGGGCGCGAGAGTCGGGCCGGCAGGCTTGTCCAGATGGACGTGCAAGCCCCCTTCGACCACCGGAAGAGCCGTGGTGACCAAGTCGTTCACGCGGGTTTCGATCGCCACTGCCCGGAGTCCCTTTGCATTCATGAGTTGATCCATGGACAAAAAGTTCGCTCCCTTGGCTCTTTTGCGAAGCGACGAGTCGGGTTCCACCACCCCGACCAGCTTATAGATTTCGGGTAGGGACTGGACCGCCTTCAGTTTCCCCGGGGCATGAGGGTGAGCCAACCCGATTTGGCCGATCCGTATGCGGGGCTCCCTTGCCTGCAGTCCGAGCTTGGTCCCGAGAAAGGCGCTTGCGGCGCTTAGGTTGAAGGTGCGGCGTTTCATGGCACTTGACAGAAAAAAGAAAAATTTCTCGGGTAGGGAAAGGCAAGGTCGAATGATTCCCACCCGAAGAATTTCTCTTCCTTGGGTAGGGCGACGAATTTCCAGCTCACGGGAAAGAAGCGGACGGCTTCCCCCGGACTGTATTCTTACAGCAGTAATCACTGCATTTAACCTTAATGATAGAAGTGTGCTTAACTTGTCTTTTTTTGTGTGATTTGTGAAAAGACGAAAAGATTATAAAGTTTCTTATTGCAATATTATTGCGTTAATGCAATTAGTGAAATTTTGAATGAAGTTTTTTCTCTCCATATGCTGCCTGACTCTCTGTGTGGGTCTGTCAATTTCAGCTGTTTCCCCTGAATTTCATTCTTTTTTCTTCCATTCCAATAAACCCTGTCCCCATTCCGATAGCTCGAGCCCATGCCATTCTCATGAGGAGGACGAGGAAGGTGAGGAGCAGGGTTCTTGCCCGGTCCCTCTGTTCAGCAAGTCCTCGCAAGTTTCACTTTCCCCCATTTTTTTGCCGCAGCCTGCACTTTCGCCCGTTCAGTTTTCTCTTCAAGGTCGAGAAAAGGATTGGATTGGTCGCAAGGCTTTTTCCATTTGGGCTAGGGGTCCTCCCATTAAGGTGTAGGCATTTGTTGTAGCACTTGCTTCGCGGGTTCTCCTGCGAGCAATTCGCCCTTAAACCCTTTTAAGCCAATCGAGGGTCAAATCCTCGTTGGAATCTACCCTTTGGCTTAACTCTGCCTGTCCAATCTATCTTTCTTCCTAATCATGAAAAATTTACCGACTACTCTTGTGATTTTCGCTTCCTTTGCTTCGGCTCAGGACAAAGCCTTAAACGAACGATTCGAGGAACTGGATCCGCTGGTCATCGAATCAACCCCTCTTGACGCAAACGTCACCAAGGTGACCCAAGCTTGGAGCGTACTCGGAAAAAGCGAGTTGGAAAAAGCCAAG
>CAZWTI010000018.1:0-7560 GCA_964637065.1 uncultured Puniceicoccaceae bacterium | reverse complement strand
CCATGAAATCTCGAAATGCTTGGAGTCAAGGTGAACATTCCAACCGTCTGGTCTCAAGAATGCACAAGTGCACGGAGGTTGAGAAGAGGCCTAGCGAAGGTGGATGGATCGGACTTCTTGACCGCCGGAGACGTAGAGGATTCCGTCGGCATATGAGAGGGCGGTCACGGGACCCGCAAGGTCATAGGTTCTCAAAAGGATACCCCTTGCAAAATCGAAAACCTGTATCTTGGCCGCATCACCAAGACCAACAAACAAGCGTCCGAATTCGTCAAAAGCCAAGGCTGCGGGTTCTTGACCAAAGGGGGAAAAGTCCGCAAAGATCGACATTGACTTGGTTTGTCGCGATTCCTTCAGGTCGAACACCAAGACTCGACCTGAGTCTGGTTCTGCAGCAACCATTTTCGTTTCGTCAAGGCTTATCGCCAGTCCATGAGCCCGAATCAACTCCTCGTTAAGGATTCTAATGAAACCATCCTCAGGACGGATGCCATAAATCACTCCTGCACTTGGGGCACTTGCAAAAACTTCACCCTCTCGACCAATCGCAACGTCAAAAACTGGGCTAAGAAGCGTGCCGTCGTAGGAGTCAGCCAATACTTCAATTTTCTTCGCTCCCGAAGAAATCCTGATGACCTTGCCCGTTCCGGCTTCCGCGACGACCAAATGACCTTCGTCGTCGATACGCATGCCATGAGCCCAGGGCGTTCGATCTCCATAGGAAGTCATCCACTTGTTGAGATCAATAAAGGTTTCTGGAGATTTTTGATTGCCGACAACAAAACGGCCAATGGTGCCGAGGTGCAGATGATTCGCGAAATAGAGAATTCCATCTGACGAATGGGTGAGCCCCCCCGAAAAACCAAGTTGAGGGACAATTGGACGAACATCCAGACGCTCGGGCAAAGGGAGCCGAAAAGCGTTACCGCGATTTATGACGGAAACGGGAGCAGCGACATCATCGTGCATAGTGCCGCATGCACCAGCCAGAAAGACTACGGGAGTCAGTAAGAATACTCTGATTGAAAAATTCAAGTTTAGTTTGACAAGCTGCTCCTACGAAACACGCACTAGCAAAAGGATTCAAACCAAAAGGAAAAAAATAATAGGTGAGGGAAATCAAGACATCGCTTCAAAAGGCGGCGAAGCTCATCATGAAGGCCGAGGGAATCTTGATCGGCGCGGGAGCGGGCATGGGAGTGGACTCGGGCTTGCCCGATTTCCGAGGCCCCGAAGGTTTCTGGAAAGCGTATCCGCCCATCGCCAAACTCGGTCTCCGCTTCGAACAAATGGCCAACCCCCACTGGTTTACCAAAGACCCGGAACTGGCATGGGGGTTTTACGGACATCGTCTCAACCTGTACCGGAATACTACCCCGCACGAGGGTTTCGGGATTCTGAAACGATGGGTGAATGACCAGTCGATCCACGCCTTCGTCTATACCTCTAACGTCGACGGTCATTTTCAACGAGCAGGGTTTGAACCGGAAGAAATCATCGAATGTCACGGATCGTTAAATCACCTCCAGTGTCTAGCCGAATGCGGTCAGGCTATTTGGTCGGCAGACGAAACACAAGTTTCCGTGAACACAAACACCCTAAGAGCCGCTAATCCGCTTCCTTCCTGTCCATCCTGCGGGAAACTTGCCAGGCCCAACGTACTTATGTTCGGAGACTGGGGTTGGAATTCCGAAAGAACAAACGGTCAGCGTAATCGATTCCTGAAATGGCAACGCAAAACGGAAAGGTGCGAATTAATCATAATTGAGGTGGGTGCAGGAAAAAACGTTCCAACTGTACGTCACACCTGTGAAGAGTTCGCTTCTGGCGAGGGCTGCTCACTAATCAGGATCAACCCTCGCGACGTCAACGTGCCTCGTGGTTCCATCGCCCTGTCCCTCGGAGGCCTCGACGCTCTCGAACGCCTCGACGCTCACCTCAAATCATGAGTACCCGCAACATAGCATTTTGGCTGGTGCCGTCGCCCGAGGATGCAAAGGTGCTTCAGGTAGTAACAGACGATCTTGCAAAACGATTCCGCAGCTCGCTTTTTAAACCTCACCTCACTCTTTTCTCAGGACAATTCGGCCAAAAAGAAAAGCCTTGGAAGAACTTGCCTCACCTTGAACCGCTTACACTCTCTGTGCGGGAAATCGAAGCGACCGATTCTTACACCAAAACTCTCTTTGTCAGGTTCCATCAAGACAAAGCACTTTGCGATCTAAGGGAAAAGCTAAATAACCACGTTTCCAAGACCAACAGCAACTCATGGGACCCACACCTGAGCCTGCTATACGCAAATCTTCCTCTAAACGAAAAACAAACGCTTGCGGAAAATTTTATTCTCCCTCTTGAAAAAATTCATTTTACGAGCATTTCGGCAATCGAACATCCAGAAACCGTCACCAAAAAGAAAGACGTTGAGGCCTTCCGGAAACTATCCTCTTGAAAAGAACAGGGAGGAAGATATCGCTACTTCTTCTTCGACTTTTTGCCTTTCTTAGGAGAAGAATCCTTCGCTCCACGTCGTTTGCTCTTTCGGAAGTTCAACGACTTAAGGGTTTCGCCCACGGGACCGAGCTGCTTTCCCTTGAGACGATCGACTTTCTCCGCGACGCGAAACCAGTTCTTGGACAAAAAGGCCACTCGATCAGGATGAACGGAGGAAAGGTCGTTCGTCTCAGTGCGATCCTTGCCTAAGTTGAAGAGTTCCCATCGCCCCAACTTTGCGGAGACCAGTTTCCAGTCGCCTTGTCGAAGGGCGCGATCCGTCCCGAAATGAAAGTAAAGGCTCTCGTGAGGATCACGGAACTTGCCTTCGAAGATGGGGGCCAATGACTTGCCCTGCAAAGGATCGATCTTTCGTTCACCGATCTGCTTGGGGTACTTCGCTAAGGCCAAGTCGACGAAGGTCGCCATGAAGTCGATGAGATGCCCGGGTTGCCGCGTAATGCTACCGGACTTTGTCTTCAAGCCCTTGGGCCAATGAACGATTAGCGGCGAGGAGATGCCTCCCTCGTGCTGGTTTTGCTTGTAAAGTCGGAACGGGGTGTTCCCGACATGGGCCCACGAGGCGTCATAGGTCCAGTAGGACTTTGGATTCCAAGGTTTGAACTCGCGGCCCCGGGTACGCTCAAATGGGCAGGCCCCATTGTCGGAGCAAAACAAAATGAGGGTGTCGTTGAGGAGATCATTCTTTTTCAAGTAGTCAGTGAGTCGGCCAACATTTTGGTCCAGTACGTCCACCATGGCGGCAAAGACTTCCATCCGATCGGACTCCCATTGCTTTTCCGACGCTGAAAGGCTATTCCAAGGTGGTACGTGCTCTGGACGCGGGCTTAGCTTGTACTTCGCAGGGATGAGTCCGGATTTCAGTTGCCGATTGTACCGTACCTCCCGCATCTTGTCCCAACCCGCATCATAGCTACCGTCATACTCCTTGATGTCTTCTTCGGGCGCTTGCAAAGGATAGTGCGGCGCATTGAAGGCGACATAGAGGAGGAAGGGATCATCCTTCCGAGTGGCCTCGTCCAGAAACTCGAGACCATAGTCCATGATTGCGTGGGTCGTGTAAAAAGACTTTCCATTGAGCGTTTTGGGGACTTTCCATTCCTTACCGTTAAGGCGGAAGGTTTTGTCCCCGATAAAGAAGTTGGTTGCCCCAGAGAGATGGCCCCAGTATCGGTCGAATCCGAAATCAGTAGGTTGCTTGCTTAAGTGCCACTTTCCAACCATCTGCGTGGAATAACCCGCCGATCGCAGAACTTCAGCGATGGTGACTCCACGACTGAGACTTGCTCCACCTGCTTGGTCGCAATACAACCCGGTGAGCAACGACACACGCGAAGAGTGACATTTCGCCGTGTTGTAGAATTGGCTAAAGCGCAACCCATTGGCAGCAAGGGCATCGAGATTCGGCGTCTCGATCTCAGAACCATAACAACCAAGATCGGCGAATCCCAAGTCGTCCGCCATGATCAGTACAATATTGGGCCGTTTGCCCGACACAACCGATAGAATTACCGATAATGAAAAGAATAGTGCCAGAAAGGTAGGTTTCATAAATAGAAGTGAGGCATCTCAAAGCGACCGACTGGAGGATCTTTGCAAGAAGGACTAAAAAGGGAGCCCAAGCTAAGAGATGATTTCCTTGATTGGCCTGCCGTGGTGGATGTCGAGACGTTTTCGGCCGGGGATGTCCAACTTGGAGGGGTTGAGACCGAGTTGGTGGAGAACGGTGGCGTGGATGTCGGTAACGTAATGTGGGTCTTCAATGGCGTAAAAGCCCAGTTCATCGGTTGCGCCATGAATGACGCCGGGCTTGATGCCGCCACCGGCGAGCCAGACGGTAAAGCCCTGCGGATGATGGTCGCGCCCAGTTCCCTGCGCACCCGGCGTTCGGCCAAACTCGGTGCCGAAAACCACCAGTGTATTCTCCAGCATTCCACGCTGCTTGAGATCCTTTATTAAGCCTGCGATGGGCTTGTCAACCTTCGGCGCTTCGACATCATAATTCTTTTTAATGTTGCTGTGTGCATCCCACGAGCCCGCCCCACCGGTGCCGTGATAAATCTGGATGAAGCGAACGCCCTTCTCCACCATACGCCGTGCGGCGAGGCATTGTGTTCCAAACTCACGTGAGTGGTCCTGATCAAGGCCGTATAGTTTTCGTGTCTCCTCCGTCTCAAGATCCATACGCATGATATCCGGAACGGCAGTCTGCATGCCAGCAGCAAGCTCGTAGGAGCGGATGCGCGCGGTCAGTTGAGGGTCATTGGGGTACTCGATGCCCGAGATGCGGTTAAGCTTGCCGATCAAATTCAATTCCGATGCTGCTTCGGCCGCTGTCACATTGCCCTTTGGAGCCACGAACGGCAAAGAGTTATCCGGATCGGTTGAGAGCTTCACTCCCGCATGATGCGGCCCCAGATAATTTGCCCCATGCGCAAACTCGCCACCACAACAGCCCCCCACCGAGTTGCCCATCACCACGAACTTTGGAAGTTGATGATTCAGCGAACCCAGCCCGTATGATGCCCACGCACCTAACGTCGGCTTCGAGCCCTCACGCACGTGATAGCCCGTGTGCCATGGCAACTGCATGCCGTGATTGGGATGCACTGTCCATAGCGAACGCACGATTGCCAACTCATCGGCACATTCACCGATGTGAGAGAACCAGTCGCCCACCTCCAGACCACACTGACCGTAAGTCGCGTAGCCCGTCTGCATGCGTTTGAGTTCCTTGCGCGGCGGGATGCTCATCCCGGCGCCGGCCAAATTTTTCTCCACCCTCTCCTTGTTGATGAAATCCTTATAGGGCGTTTGGTCATACGTCATTTTGTCGTACTTGTTCAGCGCCGGTTTCACATCGAAGCTCTCCATTTGGCTCACACCGCCCGCGAGGAAAATCCAGATGACCGACTGAGCCTTGGCCGGGTGATGCGTCTTCCCGTCGGGTTGAGTCGGGGCTGCCGCCTGGGCTTCGTCATGTAGCATCGACCCCAGCGCCAGCCCTGTAAAGCCCATGCCTGCATCGGCGAGAAAATGTCTGCGACTTTTAAAATTGCCCTGCGTTTTTGGTTTCATCGCATGGTCACAAACTCATGGTGATTAAATAGTGCATGCAACATTTTTTCGCGTGCGCGAAGGCTTGTAGTAGTAGCAGTATGCGTTTTCAAACACTCAACGCATAGCTCCACCTCGTTGGTTTTCGGCGTGCGTGTAATGATTTGCTCGTAGGCGGCTTTAACGAATTTCACGTCATCAGCATGGTCGGTGTTGAGCTTGCGGGCGAGTTCGCGGGACTGGACATGGGTCAACTCGCTGTTAAAGAGCGCGAGTGCCTGATGTGGCACGATGCTGGTATGGCGCTGATAGGACTCGGTAGGGTCTGCACCATCGAAGACCTTCAGGAAATCCATCTGGCTTGAGGGCGAGTGGTGAAAATAAATGCTGCGACGACGGGAAGCCATGCCATCGCTACCGGGCAGGTCAGGTCCACCTAGCTTGGAATCCAATCCGCCAGCGGCATGTAACACGCAGTCACGTACCACCTCAGCCTCCATCCGTCGCGGTGATATCCGCCAAAGCCAAAAGTTGTCAGGGTCAGTTGCGAGATTCTTATCATCCGGTGTGGCTGACGTTCGATACGCGCGTGAGGTGGCGATGATCTTATGCAAATGCTTCATCGACCACGCTCCCGCCTTGGACTTGCCTTTGGTCCATCCACCACTTGAGGGCACCATTGTCGGCTCACCTAATTCACAAGCCAACCAATCAAGAAGCTCCGGATGGCTCGGCTTTTTTCCGCCCAAGCCAAAGTCGAACACCGACTCCACCAGCGCACTGCCGAAATGCCGCAACCAAATGTGGTTCGCAGCCACGCGCGCAGTCAAGGGATTGTTCGCATCCGTCATCCATCTGGCCAACGCCAGTCGCCGACCCGATGAACTCCCATAGGAACTGGACAAACCTGAATAACTCGGCGTCAATGGCTCCGATATTTTCTTCTCGGCGGCCGTGAGTGCCTTCTTTTTCCCTTCAAGATTTTTCGCCGCCTCCGTCACCGCCTTTGTCAGCTTCTCTTCGTCCTTTTTACCAACCGCAGCAAGTGCCTTGGTAGTCTTCAATTTATACTCTGCCTGAAAGACTCCTTCCTTTGCCTTCAAGACTGCCTCCAGTCGCTGCACTTTTTGTGCCTCTTTTGCCAGTTGATCCAGTCGTGCCTTATGCTTCTCCACCGCTGCCTTGTCATCCAACGCCGGTGCGTTCAGGTATTTCCACTCTTCCGCAACTACCGCCACACGATGTGATTCCAACCGAGCCTTATCCAATTCTACCTTCAGTTTAGCTTGCCTCAAAATCGCACCGGCAAATGCCGTTTGTTGTGCCGTGGCTGGCTTGGCCAGCTTGGCTACTGGTAGATAATTCTTCACGGAGTCCAGAGGAGCCATCGGCATCGCCGATGGCAAAGCAACAACACGCAAGTACGTAAATTCCACCTTGGCGTTCAGTGACCACAATCGCAACTGCCGGCCAGCAAGATCGTGACCATTGTAGGTCTGCTGCAACACGCCATTGACATAAACATTCAACAGCTTGCCGCGCACATCAAAGCGCAATTCGTACTCGACCCCGATCTTTATGGGCAATACCCGTCGCAGGTCTGTGCGTGGATGGCGTTCACCGCCAATTTCCAAAATGAATCGTAGACCAGGGGTCTCCTCACTGGCGGAGAGATAAACCCCTTCTCCTCCGCCTGCACCTTCGACAGTCTCAAAGGTGAAGCCCGCCGCCAGTTCCTTTTCGCCGCTTATGATTTTGAAACGCGCGGTGAGCGAAAAATTTTTCGGCAAATTCTGTGCCGTCTTTAGCCATTTGCTGGCGGAGCCTTCTACGTCCAACTGTGTTAACCGCTCACCCTCAAAGCTCCATTGCCCCGGCCCCATTTGCCACTTCGCATTGGCCTTTTTGAAATCATCCTCCAACAAGATGTCCCCTTTGGGCTCCGGCACCGCACCCTTCGCCGCCAGCGTGCGCCATCGTTCCGCCGCGACC
>CAZWTI010000017.1:0-10128 GCA_964637065.1 uncultured Puniceicoccaceae bacterium | reverse complement strand
ATCACCCCGGTCCTGCGCATTCTCGAAGTCCGGAGGGCTCTTGAAGGAAAGAACGCCCGAGGCATTGACTTCGAAAAACCCCATGTCCAAACCTCCGGTAACACTCCAGGACAAGGAATCATTCTCTTGATCGAAAGCAGTTAAGGTGGTGACCGAGACTTGGTTCTCGTAAACGTTCACGGAGACCGAGGCGTTGCCATCCAGACTGGTAATTACGGGGGCGTCGTTCACGGGTTCAACGACAATTGCGATCACGATTTCGTCGTATGAGGCGCCATCGTCGGTCACTCGAACTGTAAAATTGTCGTCCCCGTTGTAATTCGGGTTGGGAGAATATGTCAGACTTGAGTAGTCATTGGGATTTGTAAAGGAGGCGTTGCCCTCGTAAGGAGCCGTCACGGATGAGACGCTCCAAGTCAAGCCTCCGCTTTCAGGATCGATTGCATCAAGCTGGGGAGCTTTCCATAGGGTGGGGTAAGCATCATCCGAAACGGATAACTGCACGGGGGAGGTTTGAAGGATATATGGGGGGTCATTGCTATCCAAGACGGTGACCGTGATTTCCTGGACGTCAGTCTTGATGGGAAACCCCGTCTTTCCGTCATCTGAGACCATTACCTCCACTTGATAGTCGTTGTCTACGTCTTGGTCTCCCGGAGCCTCAAAGTTAGGGGCAGACAGAAAAGAGAGAACACCTGTCGAGGAATCGATGGCAAACAGGGCCTTGTCGTCACCACCCGACAGAGAAAAAGTCAATTTCTGGGTGCCGGGAACCTCTTGGTCGGTCGCATTGACGTCGATGACCTGCAGAGTGTTCTCGGACATCGTGAGCGAGGAAGTTGCATTCCCGTCCAAAGTGGTGATGAATGGCGGATCGTTTTCGTTCTGAACCTTCACCTTGATGGTTTGCGTCGTCGTGGCATTGCCGTCCGTTACTGAGATAATGACCTCGTACTCACTGAAATGGTCGTCGTCCGTCGGGGTCTCGAAATCCGCAGGAGAGATAAAACGAAGAGCTCCACTGGTTGTATTGATATCGAAGAGGGACGAATGCTCACCACCGGCAATGCCGAAGGTGTGTTGGTCGAGAACCCGGTCGAAGTCTCCGACCATGACGGAAGTGGTGCCTGAAACAGACGAAGCCAACACAGTTGCGGAACCAAAACCTCCCGATCCGTTATTCGCATACCAAGAAACAGTGCCCAGTCCCCGCGAGGCGGCGAGCACGTCGACGTCACCGTCGCCATCCAAATCGGAAGAATGAACGTAGAAGACGTCAGTCTCGCTCAGGCTGATCGTACTGGATGCTTCGAAAGTTCCGGTATTCACGCCGGTTTGGCGTATCCAGCCTACCTTATCCGGACTGCGAGAGCTGAATACGACGTCCAAGTCGCCGTCGCCATCCAAGTCCGCAGGGTGGACGGCCAATGCCTGCGCCTCCGAAGAAAGCGTTCGCATGGCGGCGAACACTCCCGAACCATTATTCTCGTAAATAGCGACGTTCCCATCGCCGGCAGATGCGGAGAGGACGTCCAAGTCGCCGTCGCCATCCATATCGGCCACGGCAATCATGCGAGGAGAAAGAGCCAAGGTGGAGATCACGGATTGACCCGAACTGAACGAACCGTTCCCATCGTTGGGGTACCAAGCTATGGTGTTGTCGTACTCGGAGGCGGAAAGGACGTCTAGATCCCCATCGCCGTCCATGTCCCCCACCTCCACGAAAGTGGCCCCATCGGAGGTGGAATTGATAACGCGCTGAACGCCAAAGAAACCCGATCCATTATTCTCGTGCCAAGCCACCTTGTCGTCGAGAAAGGAAACGGTGATTACGTCGAGGTCTCCATCACCGTCCAAGTCCGCCGCCTGGGCATGGTCAGGTTGATTCACGTCAGAGGAACCCGCAATGGCAGTTTGCTCAATGAAAACACCTTTTCCATCGTTCTTGAACCAAGTGACCTTGTCGTCATCGGAACCGACTGCCAAGACATCGTCAACCGAGTCCCCGTCAAGGTCGGCTGCCCGAGCGAATATGGCCCCGCCCAAATTGCTCACTATCGACTGCTTTGATGAAAACTTGGGTACGGCGCCGGCCCCGAAGCGGTAGGTCAGGTTTTGCATCCAGTAAGAGGCGTTGTCATCCTTGGCCGTGACCAAGACGTCGGGCTTGCTCAATCCGCCGTCATGGTCGGTGATTTTGATGGCGGCGATTTGCGTGAGATTCTCAGTAACCTTGTAGTCCGCCCAGTTCTGGTTCACGTCGGGCAAGATTACGGGGGCGTCGTTCCTGTCAGAGACGATGACCGTTACGCTGAGGTCGGCGGAAAGGGGATTGGCGCCGTTGTCCGTCGCCCGCACGACGACGTCGTAGGTATTATTGAAGTCGACGTCGGCGGGGTTCTCATAGTCCGCAGCAAAGCCTCCGCCGGAATCGAAGGAAAGGTCGCCCGTGGCCGCATTGATGGAAAACTTACTCTGGTCTGCCCCACCGGCCAAACTGTAGACCAAGACCTCGCCGGCATCATAGTTAGTGGCGTTTATGTTGGTAAGCGCACTGGCATTGGACTCTCCACTGTATACGGTTCTGGCATACTCTATATTGCCGGTGCTTGGCCCAAAGAAAGGAGCGTCGTTAACGTCCGTCACGATCACTTTCAGTGGCAAGATGTTCCACAGGTTTCCGTCTGAAGCATTGACATCAACCTCATAGACATTGTCGGAATTGCTGTCGGCTTTGTTCTCGAAGTCTCGAAGGTTCAGGAAGCTAACCACTCCAGTAGTAGCATTTACGTCGAACAAGGCGAAGTCCAAACCCGAAGGCAAACTATAGGTCAAAGTCGTCCCGGCATCTACGTCGGAGGCATTGACGTCGATGACGAAAGTCTCGTTCTCGACGACGCTTAAGTTTTCGGTGGCATTGCCGTCGGGTCCGTCAAAGGTGGGCTTCTCGTTTACGTTGGTCACGGTAATGTTCAAATCCTGAGTGACAAAACCTCCGCCGCCGTCCTGCACTTTGACCTGCACGTGATAGAGGTTGTCGGCATCAGTGTCTCGAGGAGATTCGAAATTGGGAGAAGCGTTGAAGGTTATGAGCCCGGTTGACCCATTGATGGCAAGTTCCGCCTGATCCGCTCCGCCGGTAAAGGAGTAGGTAAGAATGGGAGAGTCGGAATCGGTCGCGGCGACCGCCGCAACGGTAAACGTACTGAGTTGGTTCTCGGCAAAGGACGTGGTTGCGCTGCTACTGATGACGGGGGGGTCATTCCTAGGCTGGACATCAACGGTTATCGTGACATTGGAGTCCAGAACCCCGTCCGAAACCGTAATTACAAACGAGTCGCTGCCGTTGAAGTCTTGATTGGGCGCATAGGTCAGGGCTCCAGTCACGGCATCGATGTTCACAATGGTTCCGCTAGTTGGATTCTGTCCTTTTCTCCAGTCCACGGTCGCGCCCTCTGGATCGGTTGCCGAAAGACCGGGATCTGCCCAGGCAACAGGATTTCCATCCTCGGACATAGTGATGGAAAAGGAACTCCCTTGAGTGATCACGGGAGGCTCGTTGACGTCGGTCACCGTCAGGGTCACATTTTGCGAAGTGGAGGCATTCTGGTCGTCGGTCACAGTTACCACGACGACGTATGTGTTGTCGCCGGCGGCGGATCCATTGGCTTCGAAATCCGGAGCAGTCTTAAAAGTCAGTACTCCTGAAGTCGCATTGATGTCGAAAGTTCCGGCATCGGCTCCGGCCTTGCTCCAAGTCAAGGCAGTGGACGGCGGCACGTCCGAACTATCGGAAGCATTGAAATCAAGGACGAAGGTCATGTTGTTCTCGGCAACGTTCACGGCATAGCTAGAACCGGTGGGCCAAGTGAAGGCAGGGGCGGCGTTCACCGGTGACACCACGACGTCGATCGTGACGTTGTCGTCCAGAACGCCATCGGAAACACGCACGACGAAGCTGTCGGTTCCGTTGAAGTCGAGGTTGGGAACATAGTTGTTGCTTGGCGAAACACCCGTCCCCGAAAACGTGGCAGACCCGTTCGTGGCGTTGGTCAAGACGCTCCAAGTCAGGATGTTTCCCGAATCCGGATCCGAAACCGTGAGCGAAGGAGACGACCATCCAGTCGGAGAACCATCTTCCGACATTGCCACGGAGACCGAGGTAAGCAGTGAATTCCCGTTTACCGAAATGACGGGGGCTTCGTTGACGTTCGTCACGAAAACCGTGATCGTCTGGATATCCCAAGTTCCGTTGGTGTCGCTGGCGTTGACGTCCACGACATAGGTATTGTTCTTATCCGTATCGGTGGGATTGTCGTAGTCGGGGGGATTGATGAAAGTGAGGACGCCCGTGGTGGAATTGATCGTGAAATTGCCCTCGTCCACACCACCCGAAAGGCCATACTTGGGTGCGGGTCCGTCTTGATCCGTGGCATTGACGTCTGTAACCGCCGTCTGATTCTCGGCGGCAAGAACGGAAGCCGCGGCACCTCCCCCGTCGGATGTGATCACGGGAACGTCGTTAGCGTCAACAATCGTGACGCTTATTGTCTGCGAGTCGGTTAGGTTTCCAAGGCCATTGTCGGTAACGGTGACGTCCACCGTGAAAGGCCCGACGTTGGTCTCCTTGTCCTGCAAGGAATTGAGGGAGAGAACTCCCGTAGTGGAGTTGATGCTGAACATTGATTGGTTGGCCCCCCCGGCAATGGAATAAGTGAGGGTATCGCCATCTTCATCTGACGCGTTTACGTCAGTTGCCACGCTTTGGTTTTCGGCTGCATTGACAGACGCAGTAACTCCTCCTCCATCGGTGACTATGACGGGAGCATCGTTTGCATCAAGGACTTGCACGCTAAGGGTATGCGGATCAAACAAGCTTGTGGTGTTGTCGTCAGTGGCGCGAACCACGATATCGTACGTATTATCTCTATCGAGATCTTGAGGATTCTCAAAGTTCGGGGCGGAAAGAAAGACAAGCGCCCCCGAGGCATTGATATCAAATAAGTCCTTGTCGTCTCCCAAAAGTAACCAACTCGTGTTTGAATCGATATTGTCTACGAGTATGGTTAGAATGGTGGCGTTGTTTTCCCTAACTTGTTTCGTGCTGGAACTGCCACTTGGAAAATTGATGACTGGGGCATCATCGACGGGATTGACCGTAACGTTGACCGTGATCGTGGCGGCAAGGCTTCCATCGGAAACTTGGACGACAAAACTGTCGGAACCGGTAAAATTGCCGTCCGGAGTGTACGCGATGGTCGGCGTAGCACCCGTACCAGTAACGGTAGCGATAGACTTACCGCTCGTGGGACCCGAAAGCTTGCTCCAGTTCAAGGTATCCCCCTCCAAATCAGTCGCGGAAATAGTGGGTTGCACCCATGCATTTGGTGACCCGTCCTCAGACATGGCAACGCTGAGGGAAGCGCCTTGATCAATCGTCGGGGCTTCGTTGGCGTTTGTGACCGTTACGGTGATTGTCTGGGTGGTAGTCAAGGCGCCGGGACTGTTGTCCGTAGCCGTCACGTCCACTACATAGATGTTGTTCCCCGCAGCAGATCCACTGGCCTCGAAATCAGGAGCGGTTTGAAAGGTGATGCCGCCGGTCGTAGGGGCAACTGTGAATTTACTCTGATCGGCCCCACCTGAAATGGCAAAAGTCACCGTTTCTCCAGAATCAAGGTCGGTTGCGTTGACGTCGATGACCGCCGTTTGATTCTCTCCCCTGCTTACGGCATTGGGTGTGGTAATTACCGGAGCATCACTCTGTGGTGTAACGGTGACGTTTACCGTGATATCATCCGTCAAGCTGCCTCCCGGTTCGGTAACGCGCACCAAGAAACTGTCGGCACCATTGAAATTGCTGTTTGGAGTATAGACGATGTTGGGTTTGGCCCCAATACCACTCACAGATGCGACTCCGTTGGAAGGCAATGATTGTCGCGTCCAAACCAAGGTCAAGGTCTCGTTTCCGTCGGGGTCGGAGGCATTTATGTCCGGGGTGGACCACGCAACGGGGGAACCGTCTTCCGACATTGTCGCGTTCACTTCCGTCCCCTGAAGGATGACAACGCCATCGTTCCCATCCGTAACGGTGACAGTTATGGCTTGAGGAGTGGACTTGGCCGGCACACCGTTGTCCGTGGCAGTCACTTCGACCAAGTAAGAATTGTTGGAATCCGCATCGGAAGGATTCTCGAAATCAGGACTGCTGTTGAAGGACAAGGCCCCGGTGGCGGCGTTGATGGTGAACAATGATTGATCCGCCCCTCCGGAAATAGCATAAGTAATGGTATCGGCGGTCTCGATGACGTCGTTTGCCTGCACCACGGCTACAAAAGTCTGGTTCTCGGCAGCATTGAGTGCAGAAGAGGTTGAAAACACGGGCGGATCATTCACTGGACTAACTATTACGTTGACGGTAATATTGGCATTGAGGTTGCCGCCATCTTCGGTGACACGAGCAACGAAGCTGTCGGATCCATTCCAATTCGTCGTTGGTGAATAGTTAAAGGTTGTTGGGGCAGCTCCAGTGCCGGAGACTGCGGCAACCCCATTGGTAGGTTGACTTGCCAAACTCCAAGTCAAGTTGTCGCCATCCTGGTCCGTGGCGGTGACTGAAGGTGGCGTCCAGCCTATGGGCGAACCATCCTCGTCCATGGTAACGGTAGTGCTAGATTGTGCGCTAATGAGGGGCGGGTCGTTGGCGTCCGTTACGGTTACGGTTATGTCTTGGTAACCGGTTGCATTCTCGTCATCCTTGGCGTAGACTCGAACGACATAGGTGTTGTCGCCTGCGGTATCATTTAAATCCAGCTTATTCTCAAAGTCCGGAGGAGAGTTAAAGGTCAGTTGGCCCGTCGTATTGTTGACGGAGAATTTCGGGCTGTCTCCAAAAGTAGCGACCGAATAGGTAATGATGCTGTCCGAGTCATCCACGTCTGTCGCTGTCATTGTGGTGACAAGACTTTGGTTTTCGGCAACGGAAGTAGAAAAAGTAGCCCCTGCCCCATTACTTGTAATTTTCGGGGGATCATTGAGGGCCAAGATGGTTATGTTGCAGGTGAAGGTGTATTTCGTATTAGTCCCAGTATCAACACCCTTGAAGGTAAATGAATCGGATCCGGTATAATTGGCGTCGGGTATATACTGAAACCTTTTGGAAGCGGAAACATTAGGAGTTCCTAGACTAAGAGGAGAAACAAACGTAACGGATCCGTTACTGGTTGGAGTGGCAATCTCCCATTGCAGGAAAGTGACAAGTCCTGAACCGGGGTCGTAGGAGGCGTTAAGATCTCCCAGCGAGGCGTTATCCTCGTCGAACTGAATATTTAGGGTTTGCCCAAGAAGGCTCACGCATGCGCTGCATGCGAGTAAAGCTATGGCGGGGGAAATTAACGAAAGCCTCATCGACGATGACTAAGCAAAAGGATAATTCCCAATTGGCTCCTCTTGGCAATAACTAAAAAGTTAACCGAGAAAGTAGCGAAAATTTCAAAAAACAGAAAGGTTTGTCACTAAAGTAGCTCAAGTGAACTCCATCACCTAATCTCGAAAGGTAGTGGAAAAGGCTTGTAGGAAAGAGCTTTTTGAGAATCGTCAAAGGTTCAAGGGGAAATCTCGTAGATTCTCCAGCTAAAGTTCAAGCCATGAGCGACGAAAGTACGACAAGCACTGAACAGCAAAGGGAAGCCCACAGGAATGATTATTGGCGTTCAAACCTGCGTTTGGTGGCCAAACTCCTTGTCGTCTGGTTCCTCGTTTCGTATGGATGCGGAATCTTGTTCGTCGACGAACTGAACAAAATCAGCCTCGGCGGCTTCAAGCTCGGTTTCTGGTTCGCCCAACAGGGTTCCATCTACATCTTCGTCGTCCTCATTTTCATCTATGTTAAGAAAATGAACAAAATCGACCGCGATTTTGGCGTCGAGGAGGAATAAGGCACGATGGAGCTACAGACGCTTACATACTGTGTCGTCGGAGCCACCTTTCTCCTTTACATCGGCATCGCCGTATGGGCCAGAGCCGGCACGACCAAGGAATTCTACATCGCTGGCGGCGGCATACACCCTGTGTCCAACGGCATGGCAACGGCTGCGGACTGGATGTCGGCCGCCTCTTTCATCTCGATGGCAGGTCTCATCGCCTTCAATGGTTACGGCGGTTCCGTCTTCCTGATGGGATGGACCGGAGGCTACGTGCTGCTGGCCTTGCTATTGGCTCCCTACCTCAGAAAGTTCGGCAAATTTACTGTACCGGAATTCATCGGCGACCGCTTTTACTCCAAAGAGGCGCGCATTGTGGCGGTAGTATGCCTGATTTTGGCCTCAGTCACCTACGTCATTGGTCAAATGAAGGGAATTGGGGTAGCCTTTTCCCGATTTCTTGAGACTGATTATGACACTGGCCTTTATGTCGGCATGGGAATTGTTTTCGTCTATGCAGTGCTGGGGGGAATGAAGGGCATCACCTATACGCAAATTGCTCAGTACGTGGTACTTATATTTGCATACACGGTCCCGGCGGTCTTCATCTCGCTAAATCTCACCGGCAATCCCATCCCCCAGATCGGTTTGGGTGGGAACGGGATGGACGGCACGCCGCTTCTGCAAAAGCTTGACCAAGTTCTCGTCGACATTGGATTTACCGAGTACACCACTCAAATAATGGGCAGTAAGGTGAACATGTTCGCCTATACTTTGTCCCTCATGATCGGAACGGCCGGGCTACCGCACGTCATAATGCGTTTCTTTACTGTCCCAAAGGTCAAGGACGCTCGGATGTCAGCAGGTTGGGCACTGGTTTTCATCGCCATCCTATACACAACCGCTCCATCCGTAGGCGCCATGGCCCGATTCAACCTTACCGAGACAATCCAGACCGGACCTGTGGGGCAGCCGGATGCAAACCTCCGTTACGAGGACCGCCCAGAATGGTTCAAGAACTGGGAAAAGACGGGGCTACTCGCCTATGAAGACAAAAATGGCGACGGACGCATCCAGTACTATAACGACAAGAACCCTGAATTCGTAGAAAAGGCCACCGGCTTCGGCTGGAAGGGAAACGAAATGACCAAGGTGGACCGAGATATCATGGTCTTGGCCAATCCCGAAATCGCCAAGCTGCCCAACTGGGTCATCGCCCTCGTAGTCGCAGGAGGACTAGCGGCCGCGCTCTCGACAGCCGCAGGTTTGCTGCTGGCCATTTCCTCAGCCATTTCTCACGACCTGCTCAAGGGGGTGTTTCGCCCTGAAATCTCCGAAAAAGACGAACTGTTTGCAGGTAGGATTTCCATGGCCGGAGCGATCGTATTAGCGGGTTATTTTGGCTTAAACCCTCCCGACTTTGCCGCAGGTACCGTAGCCATCGCATTTGGCCTTGCAGCTTCCTCCATCTTTCCGGTGCTGATGATGGGCATATTCTATAAGCAAATGAACCGAGCCGGCGCGATCGCCGGAATGATTGCCGGGATAGGAGTCACAATGTTCTATGTATTTCAACACAAGGGTCTTATGTTTATTCCGGGCACCTCCTTCCTAGGGAATATGGAAGAAAATTGGTTTTTGGGAATTTCTCCAAATGCATTTGGGGCAGTGGGTGCAATCGTCAATACGTTCGTGGCTTTTATCGTGTGCAAGTTTACCGCTCCCCCACCCGAGGAAGTACAAGAACTCGTCGAGAGCATTCGTATTCCTCGCGGGGCAGGTAGTGCTGACCAACATTGAAATTCAACTATCTTTAACTATCTACGGAATGAAGCTGAAGCCTCCTTCACATAAAACCATACTCTGTTTCATCACACTGCTCTTCTTTCCAATCTTCGCGCAAGGAAAGGCTGATGGGGATGGCTTCGTTTCATTATTCGACGGCAAGACACTCAAGGGTTGGGAGGGTAAGAAAAAATTCTTTCGGGTACAGGACGGCGCTATCGTGGCGGGTTTTCTTGACGCACGAATCCCGAACAACGAATTCCTCGCCAGTGAAAAGGATTACGGTGACTTCGAGCTGCGCTTCGAAGCAAAGCTCGTGGGCCAAGGCAACAACGCGGGCGTCCAATTCCGCAGTCAACGTATACCCAAAAGCCACGAGATGATCGGCTACCAGTGCGACATAGGAGGTTGGAGCAGGGGT
>CAZWTI010000016.1:0-9313 GCA_964637065.1 uncultured Puniceicoccaceae bacterium | reverse complement strand
AATGGATGGCAGTTCGATAGCAGCTCGGCATAGGACCACCGAACGTTCCGCATTGTCGGGGTAGTCTCCTCGGGAACCCGCGTAAAGGCCGATCCTATCATAAAAGCCCTTGTGCTCGAGCAGGTAGACCGGGATGTTCGTACCCGGCAATCGTGTCTCAACTACTCGCAGCACACGTCGCTTTGAACCGACTTTAAACCGAATCGTACCTGCCAATGAATTGACTTTGAGGCCTTTTAGGGAACCGCGATGGAAGGGACAAAGAATCCTCACGTCCAAACCCGCTTTATTCAGTGCGGACGGCAAGGCCCCGACTACGTCGCCCAGTCCACCTGTCCTCGCCAATGGGGTAACTTCGGGACTGACGAAAAGTACCTTCATCCTCGTATTAGAACTTTGCGCGGCATGGGTCTTTCACATGGAGGCGAAGTGGACCATGGCAATATCAATCGTCACGTGAGAAAAAAGGAATCCGGACTTGCCCGCGGGGAATCCTCGGAATATTTTAGTCTCTCCAATCAATTCGGAAATCAGCGCCATCCTTGATGCAGTCTTTGCTTTGCCGCCTTTCTGAGCACTTGTCCGCAAGAGCACAGCACCTCGTATGCCCGTAAAGGAAATCGAATTCGAGAGCGAACGCTTCTTGCACAAGCTCTACTCTGAGAATCCCGAGAACTTACGTTTGGTGGAGGATGCCTTGAACGTTAGCTTATTGGCGCGAGGTGGAAGCTTGCGCATCGAAGGTGACGGAGATTGCCTAGGGCGCTGCGAGGAATTTTTCGAACTGTTACGAACGGGTCGAGAACAAGGCTTCACCTCACGCAACGGCGATTTTGCTCGGCTACTTGGGAAGGTGGCGGAGGGGAAGGCGGAAGAGTTTCGCGAATTGTTTGCTGATCCTCTGGTCCTGAAGCTGCGCAAAACCAGTGTGGTTCCTCGGAATCTTGCTCAAAAAACTTATCTACGTAAGATTTTAAGCCATGACATCGTCATCAGCATTGGTCCCGCGGGCACGGGCAAGACCTTCCTTGCAATGACTGTGGCCCTTCATTCTTTGCTTCAGGGAGAGATAGAAAAAATCGTCCTTGCCCGTCCTGCCGTGGAGGCTGGAGAGGCTCTGGGCTTTCTGCCTGGTGACTTGGAGGAGAAACTTTTGCCCTATCTTCGGCCCCTCTATGACGCCATGGACGAGACATTGGGCCCACTCGAAGCCCGCAAGTTGATGGAAAGCGGGGTAGTCGAAATTGCTCCCTTGGCCTACATGCGTGGCCGCACTTTGTCCAAGTGCTTTGCCTTGCTGGATGAGGCCCAGAATGCGACTTCAGCCCAAGTCAAGATGTTCCTTACCCGTTTGGGTGAGGGGAGCAAAATGGTGGTTACCGGAGACGTCACTCAAATCGATCTTCCGCGAAGCGAAGATTCTGGTCTAGTGGAGGCGGAGAAAATCCTTGACGGACTCGAGGGGATTTCCTTTCACCATTTCGACGAGGTGGATGTGGTACGACATCCCATGGTTACCCAAGTCATCCAAGCCTACGACAATCATCAAAACCTCTCGGGGCAGGACGGGAATCCTGTCGAAAGAGAATCCTAGGCGATGGCGAAGTTATTCGGGTGGGAGTTTGGCAGAAGAAAAGGTCGCCGAGGTGGTCGTCGCAAGATCGGAAACGGTGATGACGACCGACGAGATGGTGAAGATTCGGTTGGGTCCGTTTTACGACACAGGTTGAAACTCTCTGGCCTGACTCTGCTCTTTGCCGGTGCGGTGGTTCTCATCTGCTTCCTCGGACAAGAACCGCCCACTTTGGGAACCTTGGGCGAAGTGGCCTCTGAGAATGTTTATTCTGATCGTGTCTTCAAGTACGAGAGCCAAGTTCTTCGACGGGAGGCAGAGGCTTGGGCTCGAAGCTCAACGCCCTTGGAGTATGCTCGGGATTTTGAAGGAGAGGAGAGGTTCGCTAAGTCGCTTGCTCTCTTGGAGGAAAGGCTTGTCGCTAACTTTGGCAAGACGGGTGAATCCCTTGGTCTGGCACGAGGAGCTTGGCGTGAGGAATTGATAGCCACTTTCGGCCTCGATGTCTCGTTGGAGGAGATAAGGTTGGTGGGTCTCATTCGAAACGAGGCTGGCCTCAAAGCCTTGTTCGAGGAGATGACTCAAGTTCTAGGACATCTTCACGCTATGGGCGTGCTGGAGGATCCCTCGTCCGATCAAAAATTTCTCTCGGAGGCCAATGCTACGACGGCCATCGACAAGAGGATGCGTGAAGCTGCTGACGGATTGCCCGTGATTGGTGGGGTCGACACGGGACTGGATCTTCTTTTCGACATCAGACAGGTTGAGTCCCGTTTTCCATTTTTTGCCAAGTTTGTGGACGAGGCTCGTGTTCGAATTGAGGAGGACGGTCCATTTCCTGCGGAGGGCTTGACCCTCGGCGATCTCGTCGATGGACCTGATGAAAATGCTTCCACTGAGACGACCCTTCTTAGAGAGGAGATGGGAGCTGCTTTCGCGAGCTTGGCAAAACGCGGTTTGTTCCTTCGTTCAGTGGACCGCGATAAGACTGTGGAGGCTCAGAACAGGAAAATCGCGACTATTCGAAAAAAACAATACGAGGTAGTCGTTACCGAGGGCGACCCCATCCTGCGCAAAGGTGATGAGATTTCGGAGTCGGCCATGGAAAAATATAGACGTTTCCTAGAGTTCTCCGCCGACGAGGAGGACCTCTTGCTTCGACGCATCTTGCTCACTTGCTCCACTTTTCTCTGTGCCCTGTTGTATGTGAACTTGGTTTTGCCCGAATTCTGGAAGAGTGGATCGAAGACCGGCATTGTCGCGACTGCAGTCCTTGGAAACCTTCTTTTATCGCGAGGTGTTCTGGAGTTGGGCGGCACCGAGCTTTTTGGGGGTAACGCCATGCTAGTGGGCTTGTTGCCCTATTTGTTGCCCGTTGCCTTTTCCTCCATGATAGTGATGATTACGGTGGGCCCGCGGATGAGTGCCGTGGCAGCCCTTATGACGAGTACTTTTCACTCGGCCATGCAAGACACAGAAGTTGAGTCTTTGGTGGTTTCGCTTGGGGCTTCTCTAATGGGAGCTTTCTTCTGCAGGGACGTCCGGTTGAGGGGAAGCGTCTTGAAGGCTGGGATAATGGCTGGCTTGGTCGCAGCCGTTCTGGCGATGGCGATGGGTTTTCTTTCCGGAAGTGGTCCGGCGCCCATTTTGAATCATGGATTGGCAGCTTTGTTGACGGGGCTGTTCACCGGCGGTTTGGTGCTTGGAGCCCTGCCTGTCTTCGAGCGTGTCTTCAAGGTGGCCACTGACGTGACGCTCTTTGAGCTTACCGACTTTAATCACCCGCTTCTCCGCCGAATGCAACTGGAGGCTCCAGGAACCTATCACCACAGCCTCATGGTGGCCAATTTGTCTGAAAACGCCGCTGCATCCGTGGGAGCGAATTCCTTGGTTTGTCGGGCCTGCTCCCTCTTTCACGACATCGGAAAGATGAAGCAACCTGAGTATTTTACCGAGAACCAGACCGATCCCTCAAACCCGCATTCTCGTCGGAATCCAGCGATGAGTGCGCTGATTATCAAGAGTCATGTCAAGGAGGGGTTGGAGATGGCTCGCGAGCATCGTTTGCCGAAGGTTGTTTTTGACGTGATCAGGCAGCATCACGGAACCACGTTGGTTAAATATTTTTATCATGTGGCCAAGGAGCAGGTAAGGCAGGAAAAACTCCCTTTGGGCGAGGGCATTGAACCGGAAGAGCCGGACGAGAGCACTTACCGTTATGATGGTCCCAGACCTCGTTTTCGGGAGAGCGCAATAATTTTCTTCGCTGATTCGGTTGCGGCTGCCGCCCGTAGTCTGCGCAAGGTGACCAAACACAGTGTTGAGGAATTATTAGAGACGATTTTTGCGGATCGGTTGGAGGATGGGCAGTTGGACGAATGTCCCTTGACCTTAGAAGAGGTTGCCACAATCAAGGCGAGTTTCACTTCCACTATCCTCAATATGCTTCATTCCCGCATTGAGTACCCCGATGACGACAAGGGCAAAAAAAAGGAAATGGAACAAGCTTCCAACAAGCAGCGACGGGAATTGGATGATATTGCAGATAATGGCAGCGAATCCGATAAAGCTTCAATCGAATAACCTTTTCGGGTGCCTAAGCTTTTCCAACGAGTCAATCGCTGTCTTGTTCGATTGTCTTTTTGACTTGAGGCCTGATCACGGGCTTTTCGGCGAACTATCCGTAGCTTTCATGGACGATGCCGAATTAGTCCGAATCCACGCCGAGTTTCTGCAAGATTCCACTCTCACAGACGTGATAACTTTTCCAGGCGACCCGAGGGACGGCATTGCCGGCGAGATTTGTGTGTCGGTCGAACGTGCCGAGATGGAGTCAATTGCTCGCTGTGAACCATTTGCTCAAGAATTGACTCTCTATCTTGTGCACGGATGGCTTCATCTGCTCGGGTTTGAGGATGTCTCCGATTCTGATCGTCGCTCTATGCGTCAAGCGGAGCAGGACACAATGACCGCGATCGAGAAGGCTGGAGTCATTCCTGATTTTCGTCTCGCGAAGGGTTCGTCCGCGGAGTAGCTTGCCAAACAGTTTCCTTTTAATCGAATGGCCAAGAAGTTCCGCAACGCCTTTCTCACCGGTCTCCTTATTTTCCTTCCTTTGGGAACGACCATCTTCGTGGTCAATTTCCTGCTTAATTTATTCAAGGACCCCGCCACGCGTTTCGCCGGGCAACTAGGACTGGAGGGAGAGAGTTTCTTCTTTGGCTTGGAGACTCTGCTCGCCTTGGTGGGTTTGTTTACAGGCATTCTTGCTCTCACTGCCCTTGGCTTTCTTTCCAACTACGTGTTGGGCAAGTTATTCATCAATTCTTACGAGCGAATCTTGGGAAGGGTTCCTTTCGTCAGTACTGTTTACCGGACGGTCAAGCAAATCGTCGATACCTTTGTCAAGCAGAACCGAGCTGTTTTCAAGCAAGTCGTCATGATTCAATACCCGAGGCGCGATTGCTATGCCATCGGCTTTCAGACGAATGACGCACAGGGAGAGACGGAGGAGGTGACAGGTCGCAAACTCACCAATGTTTTTGTGCCAACCACCCCCAATCCCACCAGCGGTTTCCTTTTGCTTTTGCCCCGTGAAGATGTGATCAAAATGGACATGTCCGTTGGAGATGGAATGAAGCTAATCATTTCCGGAGGCGCCGTAATTCCCAGCTACGAGGCAAAGAAAATTGAGGGGCATCTTCCGAATGTGGCTGACTACAAGGATTCTGGTTCGGAAGAGAATGTTATCCCTTCTTCTGCAAGAGAAACTGATTCCGACGCCTGAATGGTTCTCCCGGTCCGTACCCTGCGCGGCATAGTTCTCAACCGAGAAGAAAGTGGGGAAGGATATCTTCGCCTTAAGGTTTTCTCCCCTGATGAAGGTCTGGTGCTTGTCTTCAAGCGGACGGCGACCAAGCGATCACCTGGACCGCTGCCCGATTTTTTCGATGAATTGGAAGTTCATCTCCGTCGCCCTCGTTCGGGCGGTGATTCAATTTCTTTCGTCGAGGAGTGGCGAGCTCTGCGGCGACGCCCCGAACTAGCCTCGGGACGTGACCGTCTCGAAGTCGCCTCGTCAATCGCCGGACTTTACCTCAAAAACGGCTCCCACTTGGCCGAACCTGCTCCCGCCGCCAACCTTCTGTCCACTGCCCTTGATTCCCTTTGTGAAGGATTTGATCCATTCATCGTTCACCTCAAAATTCTTTATAGTTTCGCTAGGGCGGAGGGTTATCCCGTAAAGGAGGATTGGTGGCAAAGTCTTCCTAATCAAGAAAAGACCCTTGCGGCTAAAGCACTGAACGTTCCACTCAGTGAACTCGTCAAAGACATCGACGGGATTACGGCCTTACTTGAGTCGTTGCGTGTTTGGATAAATGAGGAAACCGAAATGCGATGCTGAGAATTCAATGCTGTCCGACCTTGCCAAAACGGTGCCGATCGGCTAACACTATAGTGTAGATATGGGAATTTATCGGAAGGAGGTTGCGGCTAGAACCTCGGGGAAAGGCACTTACGAGATTACCGGAGAACTGGTGAAAGGTCTTCAGCAATCAGGAATGAGCGATGGACTGGCCTCCGTTTTCGTTCGTCATACGAGTTGCAGTTTGGTGCTCATGGAAAACGCCGATCCTTCCGCCAGACACGATCTTGAACGTTTCATGGACGATCTCGTGCCGGATGATTACCCCCACTTCACCCATACATACGAGGGACCCGACGACATGCCCTCCCACGTAAAGATGGCCCTGACGCGTTCTAGCGAGACCATTCCTTTCGAGGGTGGACGGTTGATGCTGGGCACTTGGCAGGGTGTCTTTCTTTGGGAGCATCGCGTCGCCAATCACTCCCGAAAGCTCACACTTACATACGTCGGCGAATGAAAAAAAATTATCCACCAATTTTATTTCTAACGTTTCTCATCATGGGTTTGCCATGGTGGGCGGGATGCGGTTCGTCCGGGATATCCGGCATCGAGGAGAAGGATCCGGCTTATGAACGAGGTCGCGCGCACCTTCGACAAGGACAAGAAAAGGAAGCTCTGGAGGAGTTCCTTTCCGTGACTCGTCGAATCGTCGAGTCACCTCAATCGCACCTTGAGGTCGGGCGTCTTCTAATGAAAGTCAAAGACCTTGTCGATCCAGTTGCCGCCGTCTATCACTACCGTCGTTTTCTGGAGCTTTCGCCCCATTCCAAGGAAGCTTCCACGGTGGAGCAGTTAATAATCACAGCCGAGCGTGAAATCATTCGTGAGCTTCCTGGAGAGCCCTACGCCGGACATCTTGACACTCTTCGGCTTCGTGAAGAAAACAACCTTCTCAAACTTGAAGTTGCCGACTTGCGCATTCGGCTTGGCCTTCCTCCCGAGCCCGTTGCCGCAAAGCTCGAAGCCGATGCTTCCGCTGGAACCGTCGCAAAACCAACCAAAGCTGCAACCTCGTCTGCGGTACAGCCTCCCAAGCCTGTGTCGCCACGAAATTACGTCGTGCAGCAGGGTGACAGCCTCTACGCCATCAGTCGAAAACTCTTTGGTGACTCCACTAAGATTGAGCTCATCTTCAATGCTAACCGTGATGTCCTTCCCAGTCGGAACAGTCTCAAGATCGGACAAACCCTGCGCATCCCTCCACGGCCACCGGTGCCTTGAATATAAGGGCGAAGGCTAAAGGCCATGGCCTATTTCGACAACAACGCGACTACCCGTCCTTGTGACGTCGCCAAAGTCGCTCATGCAGCTGCTCTTGAGGAGGATTGGAGAAACCCCTCCACTCCATCGTCAGGAGCCGCTCGAGTACGCGCAAAGCTAGAAAAGTCTAGAGACGAGCTTGCCGCCCTTCTCTCCGTCCCTCCGGATACCCTTAGTTTCACCTCCGGGGCAACGGAGGCCAATAATGCTATTTTCACTCATCTCGCCCGAGTCAGTGCCCCTGACGCTCGCGTTCTCCTCTCGTCAGTGGAGCATCCGAGCGTCCGAGAATCCGCCTTTCACCACTTTCCGGGTCGAGTCGATGAATTAAACGTTGATGCTGTCGGCATCGTTTCTCCTGACCATTTGTCAAGTGTGCTTGATACCCAAAAGTATGCCCTCGTCGCTGTGATGGCTGCCAACAACGAGACGGGAGTCGTCCAGCCCTGGCCCGAATTGGTTGATCTTTGCAGGCAACGCAACATACCATTCCATTGTGACGCAACCCAATGGGTTGGGAAGCTTTCTTCTGAGGGTCTTGGCGCCTGCAACTATCTCGCCGCCTCGGCTCACAAGTTCGGCGGGCTCAAGGGAGTCGGCATCCTCAGGGCGTCCTCAGAAGTTCGTTTTCTTTTAGGGGGCGAACAGGAGGTGGGTCGTCGAGCGGGAACCGAAAACTATGCCGGAGTGATTGCGATGCTCGCCGCCCTCGAGGAAGCGAATCGTTTCGATCAGGTTGCCAAGCTTGAGCAAGCCCGTGACGACTTCGAGACAAGCCTGCTCGATATGCTTCCGGGGCTTCAAGTCCTCGGGAAGGATGCGCGGCGTCTCTGGAACACTTCCGCTCTACTCATGCCATCTCATGAGAATCTACGTTGGGTTGGAAAGCTTGACAAGCTTGGGCATGAGGTCTCCACTGGTTCCGCATGCGCTACGGGAAAGGAGGGACCGTCTCATGTTGCTGCTGCCCTCGGCTTTTCATCGGAGGAGGCCCGCCGGATTGTTCGCGTGAGTGGTTCAAGGGAGACTTCCCTCGAGGATTGGGCGGCTCTCGCCGAGGCCTTTCGTCTTGCCCATATCGAGCTCCAGACCAGTTCAGGTTCTGTCGAGGTCATCTCGTTTTGATTCATTCGTGCGCCTGCTCTCTCTCAACTTAGAGAATTTCCGCAACATCGAGGCGGTCCGGCTTGCCTTTTCCGGACTACGGATCTTCCTGCATGGGCAGAACGGGCAAGGAAAGACAAACCTGCTCGAAGCCATCGGCTTTGCCGGCATCCTGCGTTCTTTTCGCTTTGGAGGAACCGAAAACCTCGTCCGGCACGAGGCCCCGCAGTCCCGACTCTTTCATCGATTCCTCGATCAGAATGGGAACGAGCGCGAGGTACTTCTGCACATTGGTTTGAAGGGTGCTAAGACGGTCGAGCTAGATGGGGAGAAAATTTCTCGTCTTGCCGATTACGTCGGACTTTTTCCATCCGTGGCGCTTTCCTCTAGAGACTTTCGTCTCGTTCGGGACGGTCCCGGCGAACGCCGGCGCTGGCTGGACGTAACTTTGTCTTCTGCTTCACCTGCCTATTTCGAGACTTTGCGAACGTATCATCGATGCCTTCGAGAGAGAAACGCACTTTTGAAACGCGAGGGGAGTGATTCCCAGTTAGATGCTTTCGAGACCTCTCTCGTCCCCGCCGCCGCCGAGCTCACTGGCCGCAGGAAGGAGGCGCTGCCGCGCCTTTCCGAGCACTTGACTGAGTTTTACGGAACCCTGACCGAAGGGAAGGAACAAGCCGTGCTGGAGTATCGACCCGACCTTGATGAGACGGAAACGGAGCGTTTGGGCGAACACTACCTTTCGTCACGCGAAGGTGACCGTATCATCGGTTCGACCCGTCGCGGCCCCCATCGAGACGATTTCCGATTTCTTCTCGATTCCCGTGACGCTCGCAACCTAGCTTCCGAGGGTCAGCAACGCGGTCTTGTTCTCGCCCTTCGAATTGCGGAGTTTTCCTTTCTCCGCGATGCCTGCGAAACTACTCCAATCATTCTCTTGGACG
>CAZWTI010000015.1:0-25374 GCA_964637065.1 uncultured Puniceicoccaceae bacterium | reverse complement strand
AGGAAAGCCCGGAGACCCGCGGCTTCGACGAGTTCTACGGCTACACCCGGGGCCACAGCACGAGCCAGTGGCAGGTGAATAACTACCGGCGTCTGCCGGCCGATCACAAACCCGAGTTCCAGTACAAGCCCGACGAGTTCTCTGCCACCGACGCGTTTTCCGACTATGCCGACGCGTTCGTCAAGCAGGGGCAAAAAAAGAAGGAGCCATTCATCCTCTATCTGGCACATACCTCGCCCCACTTTCCACTCCATGCACCGGCCAAGACACGCGACACCTACCTCGAAATCTACCGCCGCGGCTGGGACATCTTGCGGGAGGAGCGTTACGAGCGGCAAAAGAAATCCGGCCTTGTCGCCAAAAGTTGGCAGTTCACCGGCCTTTCCGACGTTCCCCTTGACCGCAAGGACATCGCCAACGGATTCCCGGGCAAGCAAAACCCGACCTGGGAGGAGGTGCCTGCGGATCGGCGCGAGGACTTGGTCTACCGCATGGCCACCTTCGCCGCCATGGTTGCGCATGTCGACCAGGGGATCGGGCGCATCCTGCGACAGTTGGAAGAAGGCGGCAACCTCGACGACACCCTAATCCTCTTCACCAGCGACAACGGGGCTTGCTACGAATGGGGGCCCTACGGTTTCGATGGTCGCAGCCGCACGGGCAAGACCACTTTGCACAAGGGCCCAGACCTCAACAAAGTGGGTGGGGCGGGTACCCACCACTCCGTCGGCAGCGCATGGTCCTGTCTTAGCAACACCCCCATGCGGATGTACAAGCACTTCAACTACGAAGGCGGCCAATGTAGTCCACTAATTGCCCATTGGCCCAAGGGCATCAAGAAGGCGGACCGCTGGGTTCGAACCCCCATCCACCTGATCGACCTCATGCCGACGATCTGTTCGGCCACCGGGGCCGAATACCCGGAGACATTTGCCGAAAACCAGATACAGCCCGTCGAGGGCACCAGCTTCGTGCCGATCTTCGAGGGCGAAAGCAAAATGCCCGAGCGCGTCCTCTGCTTCGATCATTTCGGATCAAGCGCCATACGTCGGGGCGACTGGAAACTGGTTCGGAGCAACAGTCGCTATAACAACGGTGTGTGGGAACTCTACAATATCGCTCAGGACCGTTGTGAAACCAGCGACCTCATCAAGTCCTTTCCCGACAAGGCCAAGAAGCTGCGAGAAGAATGGTTGGATTGGGCGCTGCGAGTGAAAATCAACCCCTACTTTAAGCAGACCGCACGCAAAAAAGCAGGCGGGGTTGAGGGAACCCCAAAGAAAAAGTAAGCCTCATCTTGATCCAGACTTGAGGTTTTTCAAAAGAATCCCAACTTGAAGCAGCGTGAAAGGGATAATTAGTTTTTTGTTCATCGCCACATTCCATATGTGCCTGTTCGTGTTTTGCGTCTCGGCAGTCGACAAAGTGACATTGTCCGCCATCGAGAAACTGGGAGCTACCGTAAGCAACGTCTCTCAGAAATCCAGTGAACTGGAAGTCGACTTTCATCTACGCGGAAAAGAACTCTCGGACAAAGACTTGCCCAAAATAAGCGCCCTGAAAGAGGTTGTGACCTTGCACTTGGGAGGAACAAAGATAACCAGCGGTGGACTTGTTCACCTAAATACCTTTTTAAGTTTGCGGCGCTTGCATTTGGAAAGAACGAAAGTCGACGATGCAGGTCTGGCCCATCTAAAGGGGCTCTCGAGTCTGGAATATCTAAATCTCTATGATACCGCCGTCACGGACAAGGGACTGGAGCACCTGACTGGATTTAAAAAATTACGACGCCTGTATCTTTGGCAAACCAAGGCGACAGATGCGGGTGTAAGCCGTCTACAAAAGGCACTCCCCAACCTTGTGATCGACACTGGAGCCGATCTCTCCGCCCTTCCTCCACCTGAACCTCCAAAGAAACTGGGAAATCTAAAGTGGAACCCAGCTTCCACGTTCAATCCCCCGAAATCGAGATCCGGCCCAAACATTACTGTCTTCTTTGAAAATAAATCGAAGAAGACGATCAAGTTGTTCTGGATTAGCTACGGTGGCGACAAGCGTCTGTACGGAGAAATCGAGACTGGAAAAACTCGAAGGCAGAACACCTACACTGCAAACACTTGGATGGTTTGTGACAAAGAGGACAGGCCTCTCGGCTATTTTATTTCTGAAAAGGAAGACGCCAAGGCAATCATACCGTCAGGCATCTGAAAACTTTCTAGTCATTGTAAATGACCGTTAGACAACTCTTTTGGTGGATTCTGAGTTGCCTCTTGGTGGATGGAGTGCCCGCAGCAATTAAACCCGCTCCGATTGGCTACTCAATCACCCCCATTGATCTAAGTGAGGTGAATCTCGAAGAAGGTTTCTGGTCGGAAAGAATGAAGACCCACGCAAATGTCACGATCCCTCACGTTCTGCAGGCGCTTGGAGTAAATTACGCCGACCCTCAACCCGGACGCTCCGCACTCGCCCTGGTCAGAACCTTGGAAGGAGTTTCCCATAGCCTTAGAAGGGAAGAAAATCTGGAACTTCGCGAAATGATGGAGCGAATGTGCTCGAACATCGGGAAATCGATTCGGGAAGGCAACGAATGGTTCGGAGCAGTCCCAGAAGCTCCCGCTTTCTTGTATCTGGCAACAGGAAAGAAAAACGATTGGCTGAAAGAGGCCTTGAAGGAGTATCGGAAAAGGGACGAAGAGTATTTCGGCACGGACGGAAGCTACCTCAAGGAACCTGAATCCCATGCTTACTACGGGATGGCAATTGTTAGTCTCTACCAAGCAACTGGGGAAGAATATTTCAAGAACCTTGCCCAGAAGTTCATGGACATTCGAGGGATGCCTGCGACGGGTCAAAGGACATGGCCCAAGTTCGCCGCACAACACAAGCCCGTGCAGGAAATGAATGAACCCGGCGGACACGCTGGTTCTTTCGGATGGTTCGCGTCTGCCCTCGTAGACGTCGCCGCACTGACAGGTGAAAGTAAATACGGCGAAGCTGCCCAGCGAATCTGGAAGAACATGGTAAACACCCGAATTTGCATTACCGGAGGGACGGGGTCAGTTTCCCGGTGGGAAGGCTTTGGTGAACCCTTTGCAATAGGACGCGGCGGGTATAACGAAACTTGCGCCGCATCCGGACAGGTGTTCTACAACTACCGTCTGGGTATGCTTACCAAGGACGCTCAGTACTTCGACGTCATGGAAGCAGTACTCTACAACGGATTTCTCTCGGGCGTAAGCCTTTCGGGAAACAAGTTCTTCTACACAAACGTGCTCGAGTCCGCAGGTCATGCCGCACGACGTGAAGACAGGCGTGTTCCCTGCTGTCACGGCAGCGTGGCCCGTACAATACCCCAAGTTCCAAGTTACTTTTATGGTTACGACAAAAACGACATCTATGTGACCCTTTATGCATCAAGTTCGACCAATATCCCCTTGTCGGCGGGCAAGGTTGGAATCACGCAAAGGACCAAGTATCCGTTCGACGGAAAAATCAAGCTAACCATCACCCCAAAAAAAACCGAGCAAACCTTCAACCTACGCCTCCGCATACCTACTTGGACTGGAAAAAAGTTCATTCCAAGCGAACTTTATTTCTTCCTCTCTCCAACCAAAGAGCAATGGCAGTTGCGCTTGAACGGTAAACCCGTGAAAGCAAAAATGGAGAAAGGGTTTGCAATTCTAGGCCGCAATTGGAACTCAGGAGATGAAGTAGAGCTCTATCTTCCCATGCCAGTCCGCTTCAGTGAGTGCATAGAGAAAGTAAAAGCTTACAGGGAACGCGTGGCGGTAACATGCGGCCCCCTAGTTTTTTGTGCCGAGGGAGTGGACAATAATGGTCCCGTCAGGCTTGTCTTTCTTCCTGCAATCCCCAAACCCGAACAGGTCAATGTCTCAACGATTCCCAACGGCACACTCAAAGGCATGACCATGATTAGATTCCCCGGCATGCGTAAGACGGACAGTGAGCCAAGCCCTTCTTCCATTAAGCTAGTGCCTTATTTCAGTTGGGAAAATAGAGGGGCTAAATCCATGTCGGTCTGGTTTTCAAGAGGTGAAAACAAGGATACGGAACCTTTGAAGTTTCACCCTTCGATTAACTTTCAAGCTGTGCCTAGATCAAAAAGAGGCCCACAAACGGAAGTAATCTTCGAGAACCATTCCGAAAATCCGGTCAAGCTTTACTGGATAGGATACAAAGGCGAACGCCAAGCATACGGAACAATCAAACCTAAAGAAAAGAGGACACAGGTCACCTACGCAAACAATACTTGGGTGGTCACGGACAACAAGGACAAGCCCATCGGTTACTTCCTGGCGGGACACCAAATTTCGAGAGCCCTTATTCCAGACGCTCGCAAAAACTGAAAGCCACTGGGGTTGACGCTATGGGATTCACCCATAGGGTTTGGTGTCATGGTCAGCGACTTGGGATTGGACAAAGAATTGTTAACCGAGTTATTCCCCCAACCTCGAAATGCCGAGGAATGGTTGAAACATGCCTTGAGCGAGGGTCAGCTTTCACAATTCAAGGAAGAAGGTTTCCTGCACGGTGTACGTTTGTTAAATGAGCAACAGTTGGACGCTCTTAAAGAACAGCTTGAGGAAATGGTGGAACCCGAGCACGAGGGAAACGAGTACTTTTACGAGTACAATAGCAACGAGTCCGAGAATGCAGACAGCGTACTCTTTCACGCCTTGGGCGCTTGGAGAGTGCGACCCGCCTTCCACGACATACTGTGGAACCCAGCCTTTCTAATGGCAGCATACCAGTTGCTGGGCAAAGGCTACCGTCTCTTCCACGACCAATTGTTCAGTAAACCCGCCAAGCACGGCAGCGTGGTCGCATGGCATCAGGACTATTCCTACTGGACGTGGACAAAACCGATGTCTCACCTCACATGCTGGATGGGCCTTGACGACGTCGACGTCGAGAACGGCTGCATGTTCTACATTCCAAAGAGTCATCACTGGGGCTTGCTGGAAAAGAAAAGCTTGGCGGGCGACATGGACGCCATTCGGGAGAATTTAACCCCAGAACAATTAGCTGACTTTGGCCGCAAGGTTCCTATCGAGATGAAGGCCGGTGAGGCGAGTTTCCATCACCCGCTCATGATGCATGGGTCCTATGAAAACCACTCCGATCGCAGACGGCGAGCAACCTTGATCAACGTTTTTGCGGATGGCGTGGTGAGCAACCGAGATGACGACGGGGTAAACGCTCCGGGAGCCGACAACTATCCGAGAGTGCCGAAGGGTGAAAAGATGGGCGGCGACTACTATCCACTTCTATTGAACCCTGACAAAGCCTTTGCAGGCTTTGCTGATCGCATCCCGACCATAAATGACATTTGAGTTAAATCACATTCCCATCTCCTTGAAAGAGTGGTGAATTCGCTACATTTCTTTCCATGAGGAAAAGGATGACACGCCAGATTAGTTTACGCTTGAAGCCCCTTATACCAACCTTGTTCTCGTTGTCCTTGATCGGTATTGCCGAGAGTGCCGACTACAAGCACGCTTTCAGCAACGAGGAGAAGGCATGGTGGGCGATTCAACCAGTGGGCAATCAAGCGGTTCCCGAAAACGGCGAGACGTGGGCGCGCAACGAGATCGACTTTTTCGTGGTCCGCAAACTGGACGAGAACAATCTTAGTCCAGCTCCCGCGGCAAGTCCTCGCGAACTGGTTCGGCGGCTCTACTTCGATCTACATGGGCTTCCTCCAACTCCTAGCCAAGTGGAGGTCTTTGTGACCTCGTTCGGCAAAAATTCGGAAATAGCCTACCAAAATCTCGTCGATGAACTTCTTGCCTCGCCACGCTATGGGGAACGTTGGGCAACACACTGGCTAGACGTCGTTCGCTATGCCGAATCGGATGGCTACCGAGCCGACGACTTTCGTCCCACAGTTTACCTTTATCGAGATTATGTGATAAAGTCCCTCAACGATGACAAGCCCTATGATCAGTTTGTTCGTGAACAACTCGCGGGCGACGAATTGGCTCCCGATGATCCCGAAGTTCTGATCGCGACTGCATTTCTGCGTCTCGGCATCTACGAGCACAACCAGCGTAACGCTCGCATGCAATGGGAACTCATCATGAACGAGATGACAAACGTGACAGCCGAAGCGTTCCTCGGGCTCGGAATTGGTTGCGCCCAGTGTCACGACCTCAAGTTCGACCCTCTTTTACAAAAGGATTACTATTCCTTGCAAAGCTTCCTCTCAAGCGTTTGGTGGCCTGAAATCCGCAAGTTGGGCACGGCTGAGCATTTCGCCGCACTACAGGCATGGAAAAAGGAAACGCTCGAACTTCGACAGCTAATCGCCGCCATCGAGAACGAAGCCCACAAAAGCAAAATTCAATTCGCCGTAAACCAGTTCCCAAAAGATGTGCAGGAGATATATCGTAAACCTGCAACCGAGCGATCGACCTACGAGGAGCAACTGGTGCAACTCGTGGAGCGGCAGGTACAAGCGCAACGGCGGAAGCAAAAAGTAGAGGATAGGTTAAAGGGTAAAGCCGAGGAAATGAGCACCTACAAGAATCTAAAGGCTAAACTGACCGAGTCAGAGAAAAAGAAACCAAAGTTGATCGACGCATTCATCACGTTTGACATAAGCGAAAAACCCGCCCGTACATTCATTCCAGCTAGTAAAGACAAGACCGAGGTGGAACCCGCGTTTCTCACCCTCCTCGGACTTCCTCCGCCAAAGATCAGCCCCAACAAGTTTTCCACAGGTCGCCGCACCGCGCTCGCAGAATGGATCACGAATGAAAAGAACCCGCTATCCACACGCGTCATCGTTAACCGAGTCTGGCAGCAACACTTTGGGCAAGGCATAGTGCCCACCCCAAACGACTTCGGCACCCTTGGCGAGCCACCCTCCCACCCGAAACTCCTAGACTGGCTCACACGGCGATTCATCAAGAATGGTTGGCGACTTAAGCCACTGCACAAGTTAATCCTAACTAGCTCCACTTATCGTCAAACTGCACGGAACGAACCTTCTACCCAAGCGAAGCTAACCGATCCCGGCAATCGCCTTCTGTGGCGATTTCCGCCAAGTCGCCTTTCCGCCGAACAAGTTAGAGACGCCATGCTGGCCTTGTCGGGCGAGCTTCGTGAAAGGAAAGACGGTCCCTCCGACTCGGATGGTTCGAATGTCCGTTCGATCTATCTCAAAAAAATGCGAAACAATCCAAATGCCGTGCTAACCGCCTTCGATGCCCCGACTGGATTCGAATCCTCGCCCACTCGCCAAAAAACCACTACGCCCAAACAAGCCCTACTTATGTCCAATTCCGAATGGCCAAGAATACGTGCTCGAGCATTTGCCAAAAGACTTCTGAAAAAAAGAAAGAGTATTGATCCTTCATTAGTTGAAGATGCATATGTTTATGCCTACGCTCGACCCCCCGACAACGATGAGCGAGACGATGCTCTTGCCTACCTTCTCGAGCTTGCCCACATCTCTGCTCCAAAATCAAATGTTGCACAAAGGTCCGACAAATTTCCACACGAGAATGGCCTTCGTCCCATTGAACAAGCTTTTGACAAGGTGGACGCCGATTTCTTCGGGTTAGGATCACGCTCACTATGGCTTCAACCAGGAAGCCGCTTCGAACAATTGCAATGGACTGCGCCTTCCAACCTAGGTGATTCCTTCACCATTGAGGTCGTCGTCACTTTGGACGCCATTCACGCCGACGCCAGCGTAAATACCCTTGCATCCCGATGGAACGGGAATCATCGCTCCCCAGGTTGGACCTTCGGCGTAACGAGTGCCAAATCACGTTACGACCCACGAAACTTCATTCTCCAAGTCATCGGCGAGAACATAGGCGGTGACTTGATCTATGAAGTAGTTCCATCCAACCTTCGAATCCCCTTGGGCAAACCCGTTTATCTAGCGACCTCTATCTCCACAAGCTCTGACGGCAAGAGCAACGCCACCTTTCATTTTCTCGACCTCTCCATAGCCGATGCCATTCTGCAAAGCTCCCAAGTTGACTTCAATGTTGCGAATCGCCTGCAAAAAGCGGCTACAAAGTTTCTCATTGGCGGGCGGGACCAAATAGGGCACCTCTGGGACGGTCAACTAGCTCGGCTCGTATTGACCCCCGCAACACTCTCAAAAAAAGACCTTCTAGTCTCCAATCCACCCAAAGCGCCTGTCAGGCTCTTCGACTGGAACTTCAACGGTTCTCAAGGAGAAACCCCAGCACCGTCCACCTCTTGGCTGCGTCGCTCTATTCCAAAACCAAACGCGGACACCTCCCCTACCCTTGCTGCGGTCAGCGACTTTTGTCAGGCTTTGCTTAACTCAAACGAGTTTCTCTATCTCCACTAGTATTTGCATTCATGTCTTGTAACCGTTTCGATTTTCCTAGATCCCGACGTGATTTCCTTCTTTCGGCAGGTTCGGGCTTCGGAGCGTTAGCCTTGTCCGCCCTGACGGGTGAAGGTTTGCTGGGAACACCTTCGGAGAACACGGCGACCAACAAGATTCCGCACCGCCTCGGGCAAGCCAAAAACATAATCTTCCTTTTTATGGAGGGAGGGCCCAGCCATCTCGACCTCTTTGACCCCAAACCACTGCTCCAAAAACTGGCAGGGCAACGCATGCCGGACAGTTTTAAGCGCCCCGTCACCGCCATGGGAGAAGTCAATTCACCTCTTCTTCCTTCGCAGCGGCAATGGAAGCAACACGGAGAAAGTGGGCTATGGATTTCAGACTGGCTCCCCCATCACGCTGGTATCGCCGACGATCTCTGCGTCATCCGTTCCTGCGTCTCGGACGGCATAAATCATGCGGGCGGAGTCTGCCAAATGAACACTGGTTCCGTGTTTGGCGGTCGTCCTTCACTCGGGGCATGGGTTTCGTATGGTCTAGGCACGGAAAACGAAAGCTTGCCGGGCTTTGTAGTCATCAAGGATACCAAGACCATGGTTGTGAACGGTGTTCGGTGCTGGGGCTCGGGCTTCATGCCTGCTGGACACCAAGGGGTACTGTTTGCGTCGGGAACCGCACCCATTGCAAACCTTCATCCTCCAAAGGACATCCCAAAGATTCGGCAAAACCGCAAATTGGCCTTCCTGCGCAATCTCAACCTTCGACATCTCCGTGGACGTGAAACCAATACTGAACTGGAAGCTCGCATACGGAGCTACGAATTGGCGGCGCACATGCAAGCCAAGGCTCCGGATGCGGTTGACCTTTCTAATGAATCATCTGCCACTAAAAAGCTTTATGGCATCGATCGAGAACCGACGAAAATCTATGGTCGCCAATGCCTCCTTGCCCGTCGTCTAGTCGAAAGGGGCGTACGCTTCGTACAACTTTACCACGGAGCGGGAAGCAAGTGGGACAGTCACTCGGGTATGGAGAAAAATCATTCCAGGCTCTGCGCTCAAGTGGATCTCCCAATCGTCGGCCTCATAACCGACCTCAAGGCTCGTGGCCTGCTGGATGAGACGTTGGTTATCTGGGGCGGTGAGTTCGGACGCACTCCCATGAGCGAAAAAGGCGATGGTCGAGACCACAACCCGACCGGCTTCACCATGTGGATGGCAGGGGGAGGCGTGAAAGGTGGACAAACCATCGGCGCGACGGATGAACTTGGTCTCTTCGCAACCGAAGACAAGATGCACGTCCATGATTTACACGCCACAATTCTCTCACTCCTAGGCCTCGATCACACAAAGGTAATCTACATGCACAAGGGCCGTCCCGAGCGTGTCGATCTGAACGAGGGTCATTTCAACCGCAAAGTAGTGTCAGGAACCTGACCTTGACCGTTGGGCAATCACCTTTTAGCAATGTGGTATAGGCCCCGTACCTTCTTTCATAAGTTAAAGGCCCACTAGTAAAATCGAAGATTTTGTTACCCAATCCAAGGAATCTCATGAAGCCCATCCCTATCCTCCTCACATATTTGTCGATCACATTCGCGACGTGCATAGCAAATGCACTGCAATCCCAAGCCAAGATAAAACCGCTTGCCAAGGCTCATTTGGAAAAAGTCGGCATCTCTCGAGGCATTTGTGCAGTATTTGGCTTATCGGAAAATGAAAACTCAGACTATGTGGTCGATCTGGCGCACGGAAGCGAACTTACGATCTACTTCCAATCTCCCAGCAACTCCGACCTAACTAAGGTTCGCAAAGCTGCCGAAGAAGCCGGATTGCTGGGTCGTCGTATTTTTGCGGAGAAAGCCGACTGGAAAAGGATACACTTGGCCACGAATCTTGCAGATGCGGTTCTTGTAGCTTCTGCCTCAACCGAGGATGTCAATGAGAAGGAAATCCTGCGGGTGCTCCGCCCGAGAGGCAAAGCGTTTCTGGGGAAGCGACAGATCATCAAGCCTCCCATAGAGGGCACCGACAGTTGGAGTCATCCCTACCATGGCCCCGACAACAACCCGCAGTCCACAGACAGGATCGCTCGAGCCCCTTACCTTACGCAATTTGTAGCAGAGCCGAAATTCAGCCCGATGCCCCAAGTCTCGGTTGCTGCAGGAGGACGTATATTCAAGGCATTTGGCCACATTGCCCACAAGGCCAACCAAAATGAAGTACTCAACACCCTATTATGCGTAAACGCCTACAACGGTACGATCCTCTGGAAACGGCCCTTGAAGAAGGGCTACATGATTCACCGAAACACCATGATCGCCACACTCGACGCCCTCTACATGGCGGACGACGAATCCTGCAAAATCATCGATGCGGCAACTGGTAAAGTTAAAGATGAAATCGTGGTGCCGAAGGGCTTAGGAGATGGTCCGGTCTGGAAGTGGATGGCGATGGAGAAAGGCGTGCTCTATGCACTCGTCGGGGCGACCGAGACAAAGGTAGATACGGTGCGTTCGACCCGTCGTGGCCTTGGGCACTGGCCGTGGGGCATGTGGCAGGGGCATGACTATAAGAACCCGCAAAAGAGCTTTGGTTTCGGGCGTACTCTAATTGCCGTAAATCTTAAGACAAAGAGGATTAAATGGAATCACACGGAAAAGGAATTCATAGACAGTCGAGGCGTTTGCATGCGTAACGGAAAGTTGTTCTACTACTGCCCGCAAAAATTCTTGGGTGGCTTGGATATTTCCTCCGGGAAGAAGGCTTGGGAGAACTCGGATGCTGATTTGCTGGAAGCGATAGGGGGAAGCGGTCGCGCTCAACATTACGTCACGGGTTACGCCACCACTGCCTACATGAAATGTAACGATGACTATCTCTTTTTCGCGGGCCCTCAGCGGAGTCGATTGGTTTGCGCCTCAACAAAAAACGGAAAGTTGCTTTGGCACAAACCCAACGGAAACCTACAACTTGTTTTGCGAGGCGACGGACTCTATACGGCCGGACCCAAGACAACCGGAGCCAAGCTTGAATATGCGACAGGACGAGAACTGTCGAAGATGCCAACTCGTCGGGCCTGTACCAGAGCCACAGGCAGCATAGACAGCATCTTCTACCGCACATCCGGAGGAACCGTGCGACTTGACGTGCCCTCTAATACCGCTCAGCACATCGCCCCCATGCGTCCTCCCTGCCAAGATGGCGTCATTATTTCAGATGGACAACTCTTTTGGGGACCCTGGATGTGCGGTTGTCAACTCTCGCTCTACGGTCACATAAGCCTTACATCCTCGGCAGGGCAATTACCGTTACCGGGCGAGGAGCACCCCGCTCTTGAACTCGGCGAAGGCGAGTTGCAGAAAGTGGAAAAACTTAATGAACAACCTGACGACTGGGCCACCTACCAAGGCAACAACAACCGCGTCCCCTCAACATCCGTTGCCATACCAAATAAAATTGAACAGCAGTGGAGCTTTGCTTCGTCAAACAAGGCCATGCCGACCGCCCCCGTGGTAGCTGGTAACCTTGTGTTCGTAGGCGACCGGACTGGTGTCCTGCGAGCCATTGATGCCAAGGGCGAATTAAAGTGGAAAGTCTATGTCGGCGGCGCAATCTATTACCCCCCCACGATTTCGAACAGCCGAGCCTACGTGGGTTCGGCAGATGGTCGCGTTTACGCTTTTGAGGCAGCCACCGGAAGATCACTCTGGTCGTTTCGGGTCGCACCCTCAGCTCGCCGAATATCGATGTTCGGCAACCTCATCTCTACATGGCCTGTAGCAGGAGGAGTAATTGTGGAAAAAGGCACCGTCTACGCTGCGGCGGGTATCGCCCATTACGACGGAACATACGTGGTCGCCCTCGATGCCGTGACAGGCAAGCTTAAGTGGCGAAACGATTCTTCCGGCAGCCTTTCCGGCAAAGTCAACAGTGGAGTCAGCATGCAAGGCGATCTCTTCCTGCAAGACGGTGAGCTTTGCTTTTTGGGCGGCGGCGTATACGAGACTGCACGGTTCAACCTGCAGAATGGTAAGTGTCTAAATACACCAAAGGAAGACCCTCGTTCACAATTCCGCACAGCATTTTATCCCTATTATCCCGAATATGGAAACTACCTCTCGCTTGACCACAACTTGCCCGATGGTCGCTCCCTAGTCTTCGATGCTAGCTACGAGGGGAATCGATTCACTTCGCTTGCCCTTCTTTCTTCATTGCCCGTCGGAGTACAAAAAGTCGGGAAAGACGCTGCACGTTGGGCCCGGCGAGGTTGGTCGGACAAACGAAAGGTTGTCTGGCAAGAAAAGCAGGGCAGGCGATTCGCAAGTTTCGTCGTTAGCGACGAACTATTGCTGACCACAGGGGATGTAGGAGGAGAAGAAGAAAAGAAGCCTTTCTTGGCAGCCATACGCGTGAAGGACGGAGTTGTAGCATGGAGCGAAAGCTTGCCCGCCCAACCAATCAAGGGCGGCATGTCCATCGATCACAAAGGCCGGATATTCGTGACTCTGGAGAACGGCCAAGCCCTTTGTTACGCCAAAATGTAAAAAAGGTAATCCTTCATTCGTGAGCTTGGATTATAACAACCATCCAAGCTATAGATCGTAGGCGCGAACCGCAGTTTTACCCCAGACGGCAGCTTGCTCGTCTTCGGAAAGGGAGGAGGTAAAGTCCGCAACAACCTTGACCCACTTTTGATAGTTTATGGCAAGCAGCGCAACAGGCCAATCGGAACCGAACATCAAACGATCGGGCCCGAAGGCCTCGAGGGCGACTTCCATGTAAGGTAAAAGTTGCTCCTTTGTCCAAGAAGACCAGTCCCCTTCGGTAGCCATGCCCGAAAGCTTACAGTAAACGTTCGGTCGCTCAGCCATTTGGCCCATAAGGTCGGACCAAGGCTCCCTCACATCGTCGCGAATCCTAGGCTTGGCCACGTGATCGAGAACAAAGACTAGGTCGGGATGTCTGTCGACGAACTCGATCGATGGACCAAGCTGTCGCTCGTAAATCAATATGTCGTACACGAGATCGAAACCCTTGAGAAGAGCAACGCCTCGATTGAAAGCCTCTCCAAGGATGAAGCAATCATCCGGTTCGTCCTGTACCACGTGACGGACGCCCTTGAGAAATCCATTCTCAACATAAGGGGCAATGACCTCGAATGCATTATCTTGAGACAAGGGAAACCAACCAACCACCCCTTTGATGAAATCTTCCCGGGCAGCGTAATCGAGGAGCGCATCCGTCTCATTTAGGGTCTGACTGGCTTGAACTGAGACGACTCCGTCTATGCCGGCTTCATCGATTTCTTTCTTTAGGTCGGCGGGACCGAAGTCGCGTTTGAGAACACCCATGTCCTCCTTCATCCACGCATATTCAACAGGGTCGTATTTCCAAAAATGATGATGGGCATCGATTTTCATGACAATTTGCTCAGACTTGTTCAAAGCTATTTTTTCTTTGCCCTCGCACGCATTTCGCCAAGAAGGCGAGACCAGCCAATCTGGTTGAGACGAGAAGCCATTTTACGATAACCGTCACCATAAACGGGATTGGGATTATTGAGCATGTTATTCATGAGGATGGAGGACAGTTTGCTCGTCTCCAACTTGAGTAGAGCCGCAGAACCGAGGTTGCAAAATCCTTCAATTGTACCCAGCGATCCCTCGATGAAGCGTTCGTTTAGCCAGACATGCATATATTCATGGGCAAGAACAGCCTCGCATTCCACATGAGGAAGCCCGAAAAGCACCATTATGCGATGTTCGAAAGTGGTGTTGGAAACATCGCCTTTGGTTACGGTACGGAACTTGGTAAGCGTAAGGCCCTTCAGATTGCCGCCGGCATGAATGCGCTTCGCCTCGATGTCCAGTTTGGTCTTGTCCACAATGAACAGAGTAATCTTTCCATCAGGCTTTTCGATCCCGCACTTGCTCAATGATTCCTTCACTCGATCGTTGACGAGACCAAGTGTTGCTTCGTCGAGCACGGCATTACCTAAACAGGAGAGACAGGCTATGCGTCCATCACGAAGGACTTGTTGCGGACGGGCATCCCGCTTACGAAACATTCGTCCACAGGATCCACAGGTTGCCACGAACGAGAAATGTTCAACATGAGCAAGCATGCCCCATTGGTCGCGACGAAACTTGTCACCACCCTTGAACACCTTCTTGCAAACAAGACAACGAAAGCATGAAGTGTGATAGGTTCTTCCTCCCGCCTCCATGGTGCGGGTGCCAAGCGGATTGTGACACAAATGGCATCGGGGCTTGGATTGCCACTGACGCACAAAGGAATGGTCTGCAGGAATAAAGCGGGAAAGAGGAAAACGAAATTCTTGTCTACCTATCAGCAGACCAATTTCATCGCCGACAACCTCGAACAGTTCCCCTTCGGCCTTGCGTCCATCAGTCGTGGTCCAAGTACGTGGTTCACTCCACACCGAGCAAACAAGCGACAAAAAAAAGATGCATGTGAGGAAGTGATGCATATGATTGTAACCCCTCAAGTTTCAACTCAGAAGGTTTTCCCAGTGAGAGATGCGCGAAGCGACTTGCTTTGGCCCGGGCATACCGGGCTTATCCCGTCGGGAAAAGGCACGATCCAAGTCAAAAACCTCACGCCAATCCGAACCAAGGCTTAAACAGGCCTCGTGAGCCGAATGCGCCTGATCATTAGTCAATTCGGGCAAACTCACGCCTGCCTTCTCCGCACAGGCAACCAAGGCGCCAACGGCATGATGAGCCTCACGGAAAGGAACACCATTTTCAACCAGATGATCCGCCAAGTCGGTAGCGAGCAACAAGGGATCGGAAGCTGCCTCTCGACAGCGACCCTCATTGATCTCCAAGCCGGCAACCGTACCCGCAAGAACGGCGAGTCCCATGCCAAGTTGGTCGAAGGAATCAAAGACCGGCGGCTTGTCCTCCTGCAGGTCTCTGTTGTAGGTAAGAGGCAGACCCTTGATGGCAACGAAAAGTGCTTGGAGGTTGCCAACGAGTCGCCCTGTCTTGCCCCGCAGCAATTCCAGGGCATCGGGGTTCTTCTTCTGAGGCATGAGCGACGAACCCGTGGTAAAAGCATCCGGCAGAACGACAAAACCGAACTCGCTTGAATTCCATAGGATAAGATCCTCGGCCAAACGTGAAACATGCAGCCCACAGATGGCGCACGCTGACGCGAATTCTACGAAAAGATCACGATCTGCCACTGCGTCCATGCTATTGGCAGTGAGTCGAGGTTTGCCGTCTTCATCCACGAATCCAAGCTCGCGAGCAACGAGTTCTCGATCTAGAGGCAACGTGCTTCCCGCGATTGCTCCGGAACCCAGAGGGCAGACATTAGCGTGATCCGAAACCTCGGAGAAACGAAGCAGATCACGAGCAAAGGCTTCGAGGTGGGCGAGGAAATGATGACCGACAGTGACAGGTTGGGCCCGCTGGAGGTGAGTGTAACCAGGTATAGGAACAGTCGCATGAACCTTTGCTTGAACCAGCAGTGCTTTCATAACGGTCTCGATCGTCTCTTCCAACTTGCCGCAGGCATCCTTGAAGAATAGCCGCATGTCTGTTGCAACTTGATCGTTACGACTTCTGCCTGCGTGAAGCTTGGCAGCGGCAGGAGTCTTTTCGAGAAGGGCATGCTCGAGGTTCATGTGCACATCCTCAAGGGATGCGTCCCAATTGAAAGAACCTTCGTCGATTTCAGTCAACAATTCGTCCAGACCCACATGAATGGCAGAACATTCCTCCTCAGTGAGCAAACCGAGCTTGGCAAGCATGGTGGAGTGAGCCTTGCTTCCGGCCACGTCGAAACGAGCAAGTCGCTTGTCAAAGGAAACCGACTCGCAAAACCAATGCATCAACTCGGATGGACCTTCCGTGAATCTTCCTCCCCAAGTTGCCTGTTTGTCTTCAGCCATATGTAGACGATTTTTCAAACGGAGCGGCAACCCGCAACGTTATTCAAGATTCGGACGAAGGGGGGAAGGTTAGTTGAACTGTTCAGTCCTTATCAACGACCGGAACGGATGATTTCTTCTTGTCCGAACCCATGATCTTACGAAACAACCAAAGGACGGGATCATAAAAACGATCCACTACTCGTTCCTTCATCGGTATAATGCCGTTGTCAGTAATCTGGATGTGCTCGGGGCAAACGTCAGTACAGCAACGGGTGATATTGCACATGCCGGAACCATACTCGTCGCGGGTTTCGGGTACGCGGTCCTCAACGTCAAGGGGGTGCATCTCCAAGGATGCTATGCGAATCATGAAACGAGGGCCAACGAAGTCATCCTTGCGGTCTTGATCGCGCAAAACATGGCAGACATTCTGGCAAAGATAGCACTCTATACACTTGCGGAACTCCTGTACACGCTCCACGTCGCGCTGCATCATCCGATGATTGCCGTCGGCATCCTTCTCTTTAGGCTTGAAGGGCTTGATGCGCTTGTTCTGGTCGTAGTTCCAGGAAACATCGGTGACTAGATCCTTGATGACAGGAAAGGTCTTGATTGGGCGTACGGTGATTAGTTCGTCGGAGCCGAACTCATTGATGCGCGTCATGCAACTAAGTCGGGGTCGCCCGTTTATTTCCATGCTGCAAGAACCACACTTGCCCGCCTTGCAGTTCCAGCGGACGGCAAGGTCGCCTGCATGCTGAGCCTGTATCAGGTGGAGCGCATCGAGTACGACCATCCCTCGGTCGAGTTCAACGGAGTATTCCTTGAATTCTCCTCCGTCAGAGTCTCCACGCCAAACCTTGAATTTTCGTTCAGACATCGTCATCAGCCTCCAATTCTTCAAGGGTGGCGTTAGCAATGGCCGCCAAATCCTCTGGGGGATCGGCCCGCTCTTCCTTGCGAACCGCCACCTCGCCATCCTCGCCAGGACTTAAGATAACGTTGTATTTCAACCATTCGTCTCGCTCTCCCTCAAAATCGGTTCGGGTATGAGCGCCACGGCTTTCTTCGCGGATGAGGGCAGCCTTGGTGACTGCCTCGGCAGTTATAAGCAAATTAGGCAAATCCAAGGCAACGTTCCACCCAGGATTGTATTGAGCGGAAGCGTGAGCCTTCACTGTCTTGGTTTCCTCGCGAAGTTCTTCCAATTCATCAAGACCTTTTTGCAAATCTTCGGCATTGCGAACAATGCCGACGCAACGTTGCATCATTTGCTGAAGTTTTTCTTGAATGAGGTAAGGATTAGATCCGTCCTCGCGATTGAGAGGAGCCGTTGCCTGACGCATGAGTTCTTGAACCTGAGCTTCGTCAACGGACGGCAAGGAATTTAACTTTTGGACATATTCGATCGCACCATCCCCGGACAACTTGCCGAAAACCAAAAGGTCTGAAAGTGAATTGCCGCCCAACCTATTGGCTCCATGCATACCGCCGGCACACTCCCCAGAAGCAAAGAGGCCCGGAACGCACGTCTCTTGGGTTTCGTCGTCAACTCGAATACCGCCCATGAAATAGTGAAGTGTCGGCCCCACCTCCATGGGCTCTTCGGTAATATCGATTTCCGCCAATTCCTTGAACTGGTGAAACATGGAGGGCAACTTGCGACGAATGAAATCAGCGGGACGACGCGATGCAATGTCTAGGAATACTCCTCCGTTGGGTGATCCCCTACCCTCCTTGACTTCACGAGTGATGGCTCGAGCCACAACGTCGCGGGTGAGCAATTCGGGCGGACGTCGGGCATCCCGGTCACCATCCAGCCAACTTTGAGCCTCCTCCTCGGTATCAGCCGTCTCGGGAGCGAAACGTTCGGGAATATAATCGAACATGAAACGTTCGTTCTTGTTATTAAGCAAAATGCCGCCGTCACCACGAACGCCTTCCGTCACGAGAATTCCACGTACCGATGGAGGCCACACCATGCCAGTGGGATGGAACTGAGTAAATTCCATGTCTATCATCTCGGCGCCGGCGCGAAAAGCCATCCCCAGGCCATCCCCGGTATACTCCCATGAATTGGAGGTCACCCTCCATGCCTTCCCGCCCCCACCTGTGGCAAGCACTACGGCCTTGGCCCGAAAAAGCACGAAACGACCCGTCTCTCTCCAATAACCAAGCAAGCCAGCCACCTTGCCGTCTCCATCGAGCAACAAGTCGAGAGCAGTACATTCCATATGGGTGGCAATTCCTTGGTGGACGCAAAAATCCTGCAAAGTGCGAATGATCTCGAGTCCCGTTCGATCACCAACGTGAGCCAGTCTCGGATAGCGATGGCCACCGAAGTTGCGTTGGCTGATCAAGCCTTCGTCGGTACGGTCAAAGACCGCTCCCCACTCCTCCAGTTCACGCACACGATCCGGAGCTTGTTGGGCATGCAATTGAGCCATGCGCCATTGGTTGAGAAATTTGCCCCCGCGCATGGTGTCGCGAAAATGAATTTTCCAGTTATCTCGAGAATCTACATTCCCTAAAGCCGCAGCTACACCCCCCTCGGCCATAACTGTGTGTGCTTTCCCAAGCAGAGACTTGGAGAGCAAGCCTGTGCTCAATCCCTTGGACGCAGACTCAATTGCAGCACGGATGCCGGCCCCACCAGCCCCAACCACTAGAACGTCGTGCTCGATTGTCTGAAGGTCAGAAATGCTCATTCGTTCAATCCCTCAATCCCAAGTGTTGAAATCACTGAACACTCCCATCGAGACCATGCGTACGTAAAAATCCGTGAACCCCACCCAAATCATGCTTATCCACGCCCACATCATGTGACGTGCATTGAGCCGACTAACCTGCTTCCATGCCTTGTGCCCCAAGTGTTCTCGGCCAGCAGAGCAACTGAAACAATCACCTCGCCCACCAATTAGATGGCGAAAGGCATGACATCCAAACGTATATCCACTAAGCAAAACGACATTGAGGCAAAGCACCACTGTGCCGACACCCACACCGAACTCACCATTGGCCACGTCGCCATTCTCAAAAAAGGCCAAAAAGGCATCATAGGAAAGAATGACTATATAACCTAAGGCAATGTAAAGAGTATAACGGTGAATGTTCTGGAAAACAAAAAGGAATGTTTCACCCTTGTACTTCTTTTGAGGCAAAGAAGTTACCGCACAAGCGGGTGGAGTGGCAAAGTAGGACCTGTAGTAAAACTTTCGGTAATAGTAGCAAGTCATCCTAAAGGCCAAGGGTCCGGCAAGAATGAATATGGCGGGAGATGGGGGCAGCCATGCAGGCCACCATTGCGGCCAACTTCCGAACCATGCATGCATCAATGGAGCTGCTCCGTCTACCTCGGGCTTGATGTAAAAAAGAGGTGAGTAGAGTGGAGACAGATATGCTTCCGTCCAATAGTGCCCAGCCTGCAACATGGCCCACGTGGTGTAGATGACGAAACATAAGAACCCAGCCCCGGTGGCAACGGGTTCCACCCACCAGCGATCCACTCGACCCGTCGAGGCGAATGCAGCAGAATGTCCTCCTATACCTTGATCCATTAGAAAATTAGATGAGGATGAGCGATAAGAATTAGTTCAATGAATGCCAATTTAAAATTTTTAGCCAAAAAACCAAATCTAGAATGCCTCAAACTTGGCAAGGGTCAAAACCAATGATAGGAGTAATAATGCTTCCCAGCGGGAAAACCTTTTGGAGTTGGGAGAATCATCAGTTAAAAACTAAGAGTTCTGTCACATCATCTTTCAAAAAGAAAAACTTAATCGAAAAGTCTGCAAAGGTTGAGTGATTTAAAAAAATGCGGAACAGTCAATAACCATGCGAAAGTCAGCCCCTTCCAAAAAATCTTTGTTGCCATCTACCAGAAGTTTGATTCAAGGGAAAGCCCCGAGAGGCACATAAAAACTTGAAATATATCTTTGTAACTGGTGGAGTAGTTTCTTCCTTGGGAAAAGGGCTTACGGCAGCATCTTTAGGGGCTTTGCTGGAGCAACGTGGATTGACCACTCGCATCCAGAAATTCGATCCTTATCTGAATGTCGATCCCGGAACCATGAGTCCGTTTCAGCACGGAGAGGTTTATGTACTCGACGATGGAGCTGAAACCGATTTGGACTTGGGACACTACGAACGTTTCACCTCAGGGAAGCTTTCGCAGTTTAACAACTTGACCTCTGGTCAAATTTACGAATCCGTTATACGGAAAGAACGAAGGGGCGACTATCTCGGCAAAACCGTTCAGGTCATTCCCCACGTAACCAACGAGATCAAGGAACGCATTCATGATGCCGGTCAAGGCGTGAACGTACTCATCACTGAAATCGGCGGTACGATTGGAGACATCGAGGGCCTGCCCTTCACGGAAGCCATGAGACAATTCGCCTTGGACGTCGGGAAAGCGAACGTTCTCTTCATCCACATGACCCTTTTGCCCATTTTGCGAGCAGCGGGGGAACTGAAGACCAAACCAACACAACAAAGTGTGGCCAAACTTCGCGAAATCGGCATTCAGCCGGATATCCTCATTTGCCGCACCGAGCAACCCATCAACGACGAGATCCGTGAAAAATTAAGCCTGTTCTGTAGCGTGCAGAAAGAAGCAGTTATTGAGGAGATGGATGTAGAAAACTCGATCTACGAGTTGCCCCACATGCTTCGCAGGGAAGGATTGGACGATCTCGTCACACGAGCCCTCGGTCTCGATGCACCTCCTCCAAAACTGGACGAATGGGAGGAGGTAGTGCAACGCATTCGTAATCCCAAACACAAAGTTCAAGTCGCCATGGTTGGCAAATACATGGACTTGCAGGACTCCTATCTCTCGGTAAACGAATCGGTCGCACACGGCGGAATCCGCAACGATTCCGAAGTGGAGATTCTTCGCATCGACGCGGAAGACATCGAACAAGACGGAGCCATTGCACATCTCGGAGAAATGGATGGGGTTCTGGTGCCTGGAGGCTTTGGCGACCGCGGAACCGAAGGCAAGATCATGGCTGCCGAATTTGCCCGCGAAAATAAAATCCCCTACCTTGGTCTCTGTCTTGGCATGCAAATTGCCGTCATCGAGTTTGCACGTAACGTCGCCAATCTGGAAAAAGCCAACAGCACCGAATTCGACAAGGATTCCCCTCACCCCGTCATCCATATCATGGAGGATCAAAAGGACTTGACCGAAAAGGGAGCTACCATGCGATTGGGTGCCTGCCCATGTAGAATCTCCAAGGACAGCGTTTCCTTTGAAGCCTACGAATGCGAGGAAATTTCCGAGCGTCATCGTCACCGCTACGAATTCAACAACGCCTACAGGGATGAATTGGAAAAAAAAGGTCTTCGCTTTGCGGGTATAAACCCGGAAAGAGACTTAATAGAGATTGTCGAGGTTGAGGACCACCCGTGGTTCGTGGGTGTTCAATTTCATCCCGAGTTTCAATCAAAGCCAAACAAAGCCCATCCGCTCTTTGCAGGATTCGTCGAAGCTACCCTCGCCCACAATCTCTCTGTCAAGCAGGTTGCGGAAACTGGCTGAACCTTTTCCGTTAGGCCTCCTAACGCGAGCGCCGCAAGGTAAAACGGAATAAGTAGGACTGCCACCGAAGAGACCGATTAACGCGATGATCATAGACGCTCACGTTCACCGCTACCCCCACGAAGTGTTCGCGGATCCCTTAGCCTTTGCAAAAATTCATGGCGAAAAGCATTGGTTGGCCTTGGTGGCACCCCCAAATGCACCTTCCATTCAAGGTTGGGCAGATCGAGAAACCATGCTTGCAGACATGGATGCCGCCTTAGTTGACAAAGCCTTGCTGCTTGGTTGGTATTGGGAGAATCCTGAAACTTGCCATTTGCACAACCGTTGGCACGTCGAATGGACGAGCAAAGACCCCGACCGTTTTATCGCGTTTGCCGCGATAAATCCTCTCGAGGGCAAACATGCGATCGAAGAGCTAAAGTTCGCGCGCGACAATGGCTTTAATGGAATCGGTGAAATTCTACCAAAGGTCCAGGGCTTTTCAATTAGGGATCCAGCTTGGCTTGAGATCGTGGAGTTCGCTATCGACGTAGGTTGGCCAATAAATTTTCACGTTAGTGAACCAGTCGGGCACCCACATCCCGGTCGAATTCCGACGCCTTTCGAAGATTTTCAATGGCTAGCCGAAACTTATCCAGAGTTAAAATTGATTCTCGCACATTGGGGTGGTCTCTTGCCCTTTTACGAGCTAAACGAGCATTTCCGCAAAAGCTCAACCAATATTCTTTACGATGTCGCCGCCAGTCCCCTGCTTTACGACCCGAAGGTCTTCCGAGCAATTGTGGACATCGTAGGTTGCGAAAAAGTTCTCTACGGTTCGGACTATCCGTTGAGGCTGTATCCAGAAAAATTGAAGTGCCCAGATTTCAAGACCTTTCTCGAAGAGATTCAAAACTCAGGATTGTCCAATTCGAATCTTAAAAAAATCCTCGGCGAGAACACCTCGAATCTGCTTGGATTGAACAAGTGACTTGGGATTGATGAAAATCGAACTTAATAACGTGCTTCCCGAACCGATTCCCAAAAAGGCAACGGAAGAATCCGACTTATGGCGTTCGAATCTAATTCTCGACCCAGGCAAACGCCACCTAGTTTCGGGCGTCTCCGGACGCGGCAAGAGTACCTTGCTTCAACTCATCTGCGGAATACGCGATGATTTTTCGGGACAATTGCTGCTGGATGATCGAGACACCACTAACTTTGGGAAAGAGGAATGGACTGAACTGAGATCCAACCGTGTTGCTCTAATGTTCCAAGACCTGCGTCTGTTCCCAAACCTTACAGCACGAGAAAACCTTGAATTAATCGCCTCTCAGGACTCCCACGCAAAAGCACCAGAAAAAATGGCCGCGCTCTTAGGGGTTGAGGAATTCATGCATATCCCTTGCGGAAAACTCTCACAAGGACAGTGCCAGAGAATAGCAATAATAAGGGTTTTACGCCGTTCCTTCGAACTTCTCCTCCTAGACGAACCCTTCAGTCATCTAGACGATGATAACACACGTCGAGCCTGCAAGCTAATCCAAGAAGAAATCGAGCGACGACAAGCCGGTCTTGTACTTTCCGCCCTCAGTGACTCCACCTCCCTAAGCTTCGATCGGAGGTGGAAACTATGAAAGTTCCAGTCGATCAACTGACGGCTAAGGCTCTAGGGGTTCGTGGACCTCGAGGCGAGCTAAGCATAGCAGTCGTTGGATGCTTCATGGGCACGGTTTTGCTACTCGGTGCCGTACAGTTTTTCGTAGATGCTAGACAAATTCTACAGGAGCGTGAACCACCGCACAATTTCTTCACATTAAACAAAAAAATAGAAGGTGGCGCCTTAGCCAACCTCGGAAAAAATGACGAAGGGTTCTCATCCGAAGAAATTACAGCCCTAAAGGCACACCAGGAGGTAAAGGCCGTGGGTGCCTTTATCAGAAATCGATTTCCAGTAGAAATCCATATCTGGCCAGCTGGAAAAGTTGGCTTTGGAGAGGCCGCCAAGGCAGATGTTTTTTTCGAATCCGTGCCGGATGAATTCATCGATGCAAAACCCTCGAATTGGGAATGGGACGAAAATTCCTCCCATGTCCCTCTCATCATACCGAAGTTCTATCTCGATCTTTGGAACTTCGGTTTCGCCCCGACCAGAGTCGAGTATCCCGCCCTTTCAGCCAAAGCTGCACTTGGCATACCTATAGAGATTTTTCTCGGAAAACGTCGTGATGTTTCACACGATGGCAAGTTCGTCGCCTTCAGCCGACGTATCAACAGTGTACTGGTTCCAGCCAGTTTTCTCAATTGGGCTAATAAAAAATATGCTCAACCGAACGTCACTGAATATTTCTTCCTTTGGAAGGATGGCCAAGTGGAGGGTCCCCCTAGAACAAGGGATTTTCTGTTGGCCTTGCTGGAGGCAAATGCATCAGTCGATACCGAATTCTCTCCCCTAAACGATCCCTCCGCCCGACGACCACTGGCCAAGCTTAGCAAGAAAAACAAAGAGGAGGCGAAGCCGTCGCGTCTCATTGTGCGCGTAGATGAATCTCCGACCGAGGCCTTGCTCAAATACTTGCGATCACAGAGTTATGAAGTTAACCGAGAGCTCCCTGAACACGATCTGCTAAACGACGCCTCGAAAGCCGCATTCGGAATCGTCGCATGCATCGGCTTGCTGCTGTCGGCACTCTCCGTGGCGGCCTTCTCGGCAAGCTATCGCCTTGTGGTAACGAGAGCCGCAATTCCTGCCCGCAACTTGCTCCACCTTGGATTTAAACGACACACCGTAACCAACGCTTTCGTTCGTCGTTTTCTGAAACTCTTTGGTTTTGTATTTGCAGCAAGTCTATTGGCTGCCTGGCTCTTGAAGACTCTCCTTTTAAGACAGGCCCAATCCTATGACCTGAACATAGACTCGGGGCTCTCAACTGTGACCTTCATCGCCGCAGCTATATACGGAGCAGGTTTCATCTTGGTGAATGTTTCCGTAATTCGTGATGCCGTAAAAAAGCTTGAATGAAACAATCCAATTACGACGGTGGGGGAAAAAGAGGTGAAATTCCCTTCCCATTGCCAAAAAAAAGCAAAGCAGGATTCACTTTCGTTGATCTCTTTGCAGGGATCGGTGGGTTTCGCCTAGCCCTGCAGGAACTGGGTGGGCTGTGCGTATTTTCAAGCGAATGGGATTCTTGGGCACAAGAAACCTATAAAGCCAACTTCGGTGAAATTCCCTTGGGCGACATCACCCTAATCGAAGAAAAGGAAGTTCCCGTTCACGATTTGCTCTGTGCCGGGTTTCCCTGCCAAGCATTCTCGCAGGCAGGCCACCGTCTCGGTTTTGAGGATACCCGCGGCACACTTTTCTTCGACATCGCTCGTTTCCTGAAGATAAAGCATCCAAAGGCCTTTTTTCTAGAAATCGTAAAAGGTCTCATGAGCCTCCTAGGCGGTCAAACCCTCGACGCGATTCTTTCCATCCTCCGAAACGAACTTGGTTATTTCGTTCCCACCCCAAAAACAATAAAGGCCGAAGATCATGGCGTCCCGCAAATGCGAGAACGCGTATTCCTTGTCGGTT
>CAZWTI010000014.1:0-9995 GCA_964637065.1 uncultured Puniceicoccaceae bacterium | reverse complement strand
TTTGGCGAAAAGCTTATTGCGGACGTTCCGTTGATCGGACCCGCGACAATGGTGGCGATTGCGAACTTGATTGTCCCGGGAACGACCCAAGCCAACGTATACAAGGCCATCATACGTCCGAACTGGGCAAACGACCACTCGCACTTTTGGTATAGGAACGACCTGTCGAAAGGGCGAAAGCAATTTGTGATCGTTGACCTCCTCAAGGGAAAGCGAGTATTGGCTTTCGATCATCAACGACTTGCCGAGGCGCTCTCCAAGGCCGACCTCGGGAAAATTGACCCGAATAGACTGCCCGTCGAAAAACTGCACTTCGACTCTCACGACGACTTCGTCCTGCTCCGAGCCAAGGGACGCCACTTCAAGTGGACGCGAAAGGCCGAAGAACTGACCAAGATCGCCGCCGAGGCTTTTCCAAGGAATCCCCCATCGCAAGAAAAGTCCGAAACGGAAGAAAAGAAGAAGCAAGAAAAGAGATATCGTCCGAGCCGCAACGTTTCGCCCGACGGCAAATGGCGAGCCTTTGTCAAGAACCACGACCTCTTCCTCAGGGACACGGCAAGCGGGAAAGAAATTCGCTTAAGCGAGGACGGCAAACCGGGCAATTCCTACCAAGCTCCCTACTGGGCTCCCAATTCGAACAACCTTGTGGCTTTTCGCGTTCAACCCGGCGAAGTCGGTGAAGTTTTTCTAGTCGAGTCGGCGCCTAGGCAAGGAGGCCGAGCCAAGCTTCACAAACGCAGGTACGCCCTACCCGGCGACAAGTTCACGACCCATGAACTCAATTGGTTCGACATCTCCGACAAGGCCCATGAGAAGCCCAAGGTCGGCATCGTCGACTTTCAATGGCCGAACTTGCGCTGGACCACAGACGGACGGCTTTTCAGGTACGTGAAGATCGACCGGGGCCATCAACGGTTCCGAGTCATCGAGTTCGACTCGGTCACGGGAAAGCATCGAAACGTCATAGACGAGAGGTCCGACACCTTCATTTGGACCGAGCACGCCAAGGATCTGGGAGTGCCCTTGGTAAACTGGCTCGAGAAGACCAACGAGATTATCCATTTGTCCGAGCGAGACGGTTGGCGTCACCTCTACCTGATCGACGTCGCGACAGGTAAAATCAAGAACCAGATGACGAAAGGCGAGTTCGCCGTGCGATACGTGGACAGGATAGATGAGGAAAACCGACAGGTATGGTTCCGCGCCTCGGGACTTAACCCTGATGAGGACCCCTACCTGATTCACTATTGTCGCGTAAGTTTCGATGGCAGCGACTTTACGCGTCTCACGGAAGGCAACGGGTACCACAAGATTCGATTCTCGCCCGACGAGAAGTTCATTATCGACACCTACTCTCGAATCGACATGGCTCCGGTCCATGAGCTACGCCGGACGTCGGATGGAAAAATGGTCTGCGAATTGGAAAAGGCCGACGTCTCGGAACTGAAGGCGAAAGGATGGAACCCACCGGAAGTGTTCTCTGCAAAGGGCCGCGACGGAAAAACGGACGTCTGGGGAATCGTATGCCGTCCCAAGGACTTTGATCCGGATAAGAAATACCCGATCCTGGAAGACATGTATGCTGGTCCGCACGACTCGTACGTCCCCAAGCAGTTCAGCTCGGGCAGAAGATATTCGTCTTGGACCGACATGGGCTTCGTCGTCGTCAAGATCGACGGCATGGGTACTGCAAATCGATCCAAGGCCTTCCATGACGTCTGCTGGAAAAACCTGAAGGACGCGGGTTTCCCGGACCGCATCCTGTGGCACAAGGCCTATGCCGAGAAAAACCCATGGTACGATATTTCCCGAGTGGGAATCTACGGAGGGTCGGCAGGCGGGCAAAGCTCGACGGGCGCCCTGTTGTTTCATCCTGAATTCTACAAGGTCGCAGTATCGTCCTGCGGTTGCCACGACAACCGAATGGACAAGGCGTCGTGGAACGAACAATGGATGGGCTACCCCGTAGGTCCGCACTACTCCGAATCCTCAAACATTGACAACGCCCACCGCCTCCGGGGAAGGCTTTTGCTAATAGTTGGAGAGCTGGACAAGAACGTACCGCCGGAATCGACCTATAGACTGGCGGACGCACTGATGAAGGCCGACAAGGACTTTGATCTCATCGTCGTGCCCGGGGCGGGCCACGGAGGCGACGGCAGGCACGGTAGTCGAAGACGTCGGGAATTCTTTCGCAAACACCTCATGGGCATCGAACCACCTAACCACAACGCACCCGAATAAGGAGATGTAATCGCGGAAACGGGAAACGAGACAAAACGGCCCATGAAACGGTTAATCTGGCTAATCAATCTGTTCGTAGGTTCACTGACCTTACTTTTCGGCGAGGACGACGGCACGTGGCACGTTCAGCCCGAAGGCTTTCATCCGCCTCGCCCTGGCGAACACCCGCGCCTGCTTTTTCGCAGGGAGGAAATCCCTGCATTGAGGAGAAAAGCTGAAACTCCGGAGGGTCGGGCAATCCTCAGGCGACTTCGCCTCTTGCTGGATGGCAAGGACGGCGAGACCATGACGAAGCTGTTTCGAACAAAAGACGAGACCCCGGAAGGTTTCGGCTTCTACACCATAGGGCATGCGGCGGGATATGGTTTGTTGTACCAACTGACCGGTGATCGAAAATATGCGGACTTCGGGCGTCAATGTTTTGAAAAGGCTCTCGAGGGAAAGCCCGACCGAGACGACCGTTACGGATTCCGCAAACCCGGCGGCCCCTTGAGAGCGGGTCCGTCGGTGGGTTGGTATGCGGTGGGTTACGACTTGTGCCATGACGGATGGGACGAAGCAACCAGAGAAAAGTACGGCAGGGCGATTGCGGGATATTCGGAGGAGAGTTCGAGCAAAAGGGAAAACATCCGCTCCGACTTGGAAGTTCTTGCAAGGGGGACTAGATTCATTGGGCCGTACTTCCGGAAAAAAAGAGGAACGCTCCCCGGAAGCAATCACTTCGGTCTTCAGGTCGGCGGCGCGTCCCTGGCATTGCTTGCGGTTTCGGGAGAAAGGTGGGTGGACCAAGGACGCGTGGACAAGCTTCTGGATATCGCCGAGCAAAATATAATTCGCAACCTGACGGAGGGCTTCGGCAACGGGGGATTTTTCGCCGAGGGAGACGGAACGGGATCGATGTCCTCCCAGATTGCATTCCTCTCCGCCTTGGGCGCCTGGAAAAACGTAAAGGGGAAGGATTTCTTTGAGTCCGAAAGACCGAACGCGAGAATGATGACCCTCAAGTGGATCTACCAGACGGTGGTAAGAAACGGAAAACCGGAGTTCTGGCCGATACGCGGCCGCTACCAACAAAACGTGTGGTCGCGCAAAGGCCTGAGCGGGGCGGGCTATTTCGCAATCGGCATGGGATCCGTGCCCGCAAGGCACAAGGCGGCGATGAAGTGGTATTACGATAGATTCCTAGCCGAAACGGACGCAACCCTGCACCCCTATGACACGGCAAGCTTGTATCCGCATTTGGCCGTGAGCGCTTTTGTCAACTGGCCCGTCGGAATTAAGGCAGTCAATCCGGCTGAGGCGCTTCCACTCTGCTACAGGGATTCGATCTGGGGCTTCTACGCCTGGCGAAACAGGTGGAAAAACGAGAACGACACGGTGATCTCGCTTCTCCTGAATCGAACGGAAGGATACGGGGGTTATCTCTATTCCGAGCCTGACAAGGCATTGAGCATCAATACTGCGGGAAAACATATAAGATGGGGGAAGACCGCCAGGGGAAAGGAAAGGTATTGGCGGAAATCCGAAAAAGGTAGATCGAGCTCGCTGACGATGTCGAACGGTACATGCATCCTGGTAGACTTCACGGGAGCGAGCGGTTCGGACGTAATGCTGGTCACCACTTCTGAAGCCCAAGGCCAAAGGCTTGAAATCGCCGACAAAAACCTTACCTTCTACTTCCCCACGACCAAAGATCCTCCTGAAGTCAGGCCGGAAGAAGACTCGGCAGTTGTCGGACGACAAAGAGTGGGTTTCTCCAACGGGAACCTTTTCGTTGAACGGAAGGATTGAGAATGAATATGACAGGGTCTGTAGGTGCGGAGCCCGGTGAATTTCTTCGCCAAACACTCGGAATGCGATTAAAGAAGCAAAAGGCGACGAGCCATTCTTCGATTCTTAATTAATCTTGACCTCTAAATCCAACCCCGCTTCACGATCCGGATTTCCAATGCAATGAAAGCAACCCTTTTCAAAAACGCTTTGATTTCCACCTTTCTCTTTGGACTTGCGGCTCTGACGCACGCCCAAGTATCCACCGACGGTCCGAAATACAACATCTTGGACGGAACGCGTTTCGCGGCCGATCATGCAAACGACTTCAGGGACTTGCCCGCGCTCTACTCAAAAGACCTCAGGACGCTCGAAGGCGGGTATCCCTCAAGAATCGAAGCCAAGCGAATCTTGGGCATTAGGAAATTTCAGGAGACTTGGCAAAGAGTTCTTCAAGGAATGAAATTCGACGCGATGAACCGATCGGGAAAAGTCGATTATATTCTCTTTCGTCAAAAACTCATACGAGATCGAAATGAATTTCGAGAAAAGGCACTGAATTTGCAGCGGGCGGCGAAGCTCATTCCTTTCGCCGAAGAAGTCATCGCTCTCGAGTACGGTCGCCGTTCCCTTGAGAATTACGACGTACAGGAACTTGCCCCGAAACTGGAGAATCTCGCCAAGAGAATCGACGCGCGGAAAGTGGTCATGACCAAGATCGTCAATCTTTCGAGAAGCGGGGAGAACGAGGATGAGTCAATGTCAGAAGACGTCCTGAAGACTGCCGAAGATGCCTCAAGGGAACTGCAAAAGTTGGCGCAGGGCTGGTTTGATTTCTTTCGTGGTTACGATCCGGTCTTCACTTGGTGGATGGCGGCGCCCAGCAAGAAATTGGCGCAATCACTGAATGCCTATGCGGAAGTTTTCAAGAAACCCGTATCGAAGGACCGCAAGCCGTCGGAAGCGGAAGGTGAGGAAGATGGTTTCAACGATGAGAATCACGGTTCACCCGTGGGAGCTAAACGGTTGGCTGAGCTCTTGCGGGACGAGATGATCCCGTACACCGCCGAAGAGCTTGTCGCCATTGCAAAAAAAGAGCTGGCATGGTGTCTGAGACAACAGGAGAAGACCGCTCGAGAGCTTGGATTCGGAAAAGACGTCGCCAAGGCATTGGGCCACGTCAAGAAACTGCACGTCGCGCCGGGCAAGCAACCTGCCGTGATACGACGCCTCGCCTTGGAAGCGATAGATTACCTTGAGAAGAACGATCTCGTAACCATTCCCAGGTTGGCGAAGGATAGTTGGCGAATCGGCATGATGTCGCCGGGACGCCAACGCTACAATCCGTTCTTTACGGGCGGTTCGACCATCAGCGTCTCCTACCCTCACGAAGACATGACGCATGCCGACAAACTGATGAGCATGAGGGGCAACAACCCACACTTCTCGGCAGCGACCGTTCACCACGAATTGATACCCGGGCACCATCTGCAGAATTACATGACCTCTCGCTACAATACGCACCGAAGGTCCTACGCGACGGTATTCTGGACCGAAGGCTGGGCGCTTTATTGGGAAATCCTGCTTTGGGACTTAGGATTTCCCAAGACACCCGAGGACCGTATGGGCTTTCTTTTTTGGAGAATGCATCGCTGTGCGCGAATCATATTCTCCCTAGGTTATCACCTCGGTGAATTGTCGCCGCAGGAATGCGTCGACATGTTGGTCGAGACAGTTGGTCACGAGATAACTCATGCGGAAGGGGAAGTGCGCCGTTCCCTCGCTCCCAACACGCCAACCTTGTATCAGTGCGCCTATATGCTGGGAGGCATGCAGTTCTACGTCCTGCGGGAGGAGTTGGTAGGTTCAGAGAAAATGTCCAATCGTGAGTTCCACGATCGAATCCTGAAAGGCAACCGCATCCCCGTGGAGATGGTTCGGGCCGAGATTTCGGACTTTCCTCTAAAACGCGACTACAAGACCAAATGGCGATTCGCCGAAGATTTTCGTCATCGCTGACAAACGTCTTGAGGGGAGGAGCTCGCCACAAGATCAAGAAATTCGAATCTCCCGTAATCCGCTTTTCTTGATAGGCTTACGCAGACAATCAAGGTTCTCCCTGCGGAACTGAAATGGATTCCTTCGGGAAATCTTACAGAGCGAAACATGAACGGTTTCCAGGTGAGATGAGGAACTAAGGAATCAATTCTAAAATCAGCCCTTAATCAACATGCCATCAAATAGGAGGCCAAACTGGTTCGACTGATGAAATCTAACTTGCGACAGAGGGTCTGGCGCGCACTACTGACCTAGGTGAAAGTGCCTCGCTTCTCGTATCTGTCTATTCTTTTTCTGTGCAACTCCAACCTTGTTGCACAGAATCCCTTGTCCGTCTCCAAGCCCGAGGCGGACAATTCGGTGACCGCGCAGTTGACTTCCTTCCAGATAGCCGATGGCTACGAGGTGAACCTGTTCGCCGACGAGTCCATGGGGATCGCCAACCCGGTCTGCTTTCGCTGGGACGTGCGAGGAAGGTTATGGGTCCTTTGCACTTGGGCCTATCCGCAACTAAAGCCCGGTGAAAAACCGGACGACAAGCTCTTCATCCTCGAGGACAAGGACCAAGATGGCAAAGCCGACAAAATATCCACCTTTGCCGATGGCCTGAACATGCCCACCGGATTTGCCCTCGGGCACGGAGGCGTCTACTTGGCGGAAGGTCCCGACCTCGTCCATTTGCGTGATACCAATGGCGACGGCAAGGCCGATCAGCGCGAAGTGCTGTTCACCGGGTTCGGCACCGGCGACACCCACCAAAACATCAACTCCTTGGCCTGGAGCCCAGGCGGCGAACTGTTCTTTTGCCAAGGCCTCCATTGCTTTTCCCGCGTGCAGACGCCTTGGGGCATCGCCCGCCTCGATGAACACGGCTCCTGGCGACTCCGCCCACTGCGTCGCCAGTTGCACAGTTATCGCCGCACTTCGGGCGGCGGCAATCCGTGGGGATACGCCTTTGGCGACTGGGGCGAAGCATTCATCAAGAGCAATGGCAGCGGTGTCAGTGAACTGTTGCCCAGTTTGGTGCATACGGACCATATCGGCGGAGGTTACTGGGGTGGCGCCATGTCCATCGGGAATACCAAGATCAAGTCGATGTGCATCGAAATCGTCGACTCACCCCACTTTCCCGATGATTTGCAGGGCGACTTCCTCATCGCCGGCTACTATGCCCGCAACGTCGCCCGTTTGCGCCCAACTATCGATGGCGCCGGCCACAGGTTGCAGACCTTGGCTCCGCTCCTCACCTCCTCCCACAATGCCTTCCGTCCCGTCGACCTGAACGTGGGGCCCGACGGCGCCCTCTACTTGGCCGACTGGTTCAACCCGATTATCGGGCATTACCAAGCATCGCTTCGGCATCCCAATCGCGACAAGACGCATGGACGCATCTGGCGTATCACGGCCAAGGGACGCCCGCTCCACAAACAGCCACCCTTGGGCAAGATGACCGCCGACGAATTGTGTGGGCAACTGGCCAATCCCATTCGTCGCGCCCGTCAACTCGCCAAGCTGCGCCTAATGGATTTGCCCAAAGCCGAGGCCATTGCCGCCACTCAAAAATGGGTCGATGGACTGAAACCCGATGATCCCGAGCTCGAGCATAAGCTGTTCGAGGCCATCGGGGTGTACGAATCGCATGAGGTGGTCAACCGGCCCTTACTCTACCGGCTTCTCAAGGCAAAGAACTACCACGCCCGGGCCTATGCCACCCGGGTGGCCGGTCGCTGGCATGACCGCTTGAAGAATCCATTGGCTCTTTTGAAGCAAAGTGCTGCGGACGAGCATCCCCGCGTACGTATGGAGGCCATCGTGGCGGTCAGCGACGTGCGTCAAGCGGAGGCCATGGCGGTCGCCACCCAAGCCGCCGCCGGCCCGACCGACCGCTTCATCAATTTTGCCTTCACCCAAACCGTCCATGCCTTGGCCTCCTACTGGAAGCCCGCCCTTGTCGAGGGAAGCTTGAACTTCGCCAAGCCGTCCCACTTGGTCAAGGTGATCAGCGTGGGCGGTGGCGCCGACGTTGCCGGGGTGGTGCGTCAACAGCTTGCCGACAAGGAACTTTCCGCCGAGCGCCGAACCACCTTGGTGGCTCTCCTCGCCAGCATAGGCAGTCATGCCGATTCCGGATTGGCTTTGCAGTTGGGGGCTGACCAACCGGAGGTTTTGCGTGCCCTCGCCACCTCTGCTCGCGAGCGCAACCTGGCCGTGCCTGCCAATGCCGAGCAGTTGATCGGCACGGCCTTGGCTCATAAGGACAATGGTGTTCGAGCCGGAGCCATCGAGCTCTGCGGCTTGTGGAAATTGCAGGCTCATGGGGAAACCATTCGAGGCCTAGCTTCGAATGCCAAGCAACCGGAGCCCGTTCGTTTGGCCGCAGCCACGGCCCTCCCTTCGTTCAAGGGAGAATCCATGGTCGAGTCGTTGGCATCGTTGGCATCCTTGAAGGAAACACCTGCCATTCGGGCCGCCGCTCTCGGCGGCTTGGCCCAACGTGACCTGCCGCGGGCCGCCCAATTGGCCACCGCCCTCCTGGCTGAAGTCAAGGCGGAGAACATGAATGTCTTGCTAGCCGCCCTCCTGCAGCGCAGCGCAGGAGCCAATGCCTTGTCCGATGCCTTGGGCAAGAAGAAACTGCCGGTCGACTCGGCGAAACTGGTGCGGCGTTGGTTGAATGAAGCCGGACGAAACGAGCCCAACTTGGTCAAGGCTCTCAATGCCGTCATCGGGGTGCAAGGCGCTACCCTGGCCTATAACTCGGACTACGTCACAGCCCTCGCCCAGGAAGCCCTCACCCAGGGTGATGCGGACAAGGGAAAGAAGATCTTTCAACTACCTGCCCTTAGTTGCGTGGCCTGCCATGCAGTGGACGGTATAGCCGGCGCCCACGGTCCGATCAAGGGACCCAACCTCTCGGCCCTAGCCGCCGGTTTGCCGACCGACCTCATCGTGGAGTCCGTGCTGTGGCCTGCCCGCCAAATCAAGGAAGGCTACGAGACGATTACCATAACCACCAAGGACGGACGTATCCATAGCGGTTTCCTTCAAGCCGCCGAAAGGAAGGCGATCAGTGTGCGCGACCTCGCCAGCGGGAACGTCGTGGTCGTGCCGTCGACCAACTTGGCCAGTCGTTCCAAGGCCCAGACCGTGATGCCTCCGAGCCTGACCGATTCCCTCACCCGGGCCGAGCTGCGTGACTTGATCAAGTACCTCTCTACCTTGAAGAACACGGGCTCGCCGAAATGAGAACGAAACCAAAGGCGGTTGCATCTTTTCTTTGGTGTCTCGCCTTTGGTTTGACCCAGCAGGCCAGCGGTGAGCTGGTCGTGGCCAAGGGCTTGGCCGTCGAGCCGTTTGCCACCACCGAGCAATTGTCCAATCCGGCCAGCATAGACGTCGACCACCGAGGTCGCGTGTGGGTGGGCGAAGCGGTCAACTACCGCAAGAAGGCCCGCAAGGAAGGCGACCGCATATTGATCTTGGAGGACAGTGACGGCGATGGTCGGGCCGACAAGAGCAAGGTGTTTTACCAAGACCCCGACATCGATGGCGTGCATGGGGTCTGCGTGCTCGGCAATCAGGCCATTGTCTCCGCCCCGGACAGGATCCTTTTGCTCACCGACCTCGATGGCGACGACAAGGCGGATGAAAAGAAGTTGTTGTTCAAGGGCAAGGTGCTGCGTCCGGTTCACGGCCAGCATGACCACGCCATACATGCCGTTATGTTCGGGCCGGACGGGCGGCTTTACTTCAATTTCGGCAACTACAGCGCCGGCCTGTGGCGGGCGGATGGTTCCTTGGTGAAGGACGTTTTCGGCAACCCCGTGGACAACAGCCGAAAGCCATATCAGGAAGGCATGGTGATCCGCTGTGAATTGGATGGCAGCCAAGTAGAGGTTCTGGGCCACAATTTTCGCAAT
>CAZWTI010000013.1:0-3166 GCA_964637065.1 uncultured Puniceicoccaceae bacterium | reverse complement strand
GAGGAAACCTTGGAAGTCGTTCTTGAGGCCCCGCACATAACTGTCGCGGAAGTCTACACCAACCTGAACAACCGCGATCTCGCCACTGGAGACTCGAACCAAGACGGCATCGAGGACGGCATCCAGCCTCCGGACCGTGATTCTGTCTCCTTAGCCAAGAACGATGGTTACTACCAAGTCCACCCCATGACCTTCGACTCCAACCGTGGCGAAGCGGGTGCATGGGTCTGCCGGCTGAACGTCCGCAAGACCGGAGCCTATCGGTTGTCTGCTCGCTTCAAGCTGGAGGACGATGCCGACGTTTGGCACTGGTACACAAGCGACGGGCGGCGCGACCATGCGGTAGTGGTTACCCCGAAGACGGTCCGCGGCGCCGTCATGTATGAACTGAACCCGCTGACCGTCGATGCCACGGGGGATACCTTCGCGACCCGAAGCACCTTGGAGGACCTGCACGACGAGAACCGCTGGAACCTCGAATACCTGAAGGGAATCGGTGCCAACTGGCTCTGGTTCCAGCCCATCCACCCCCGTGGAACGGACGGATGTGAAATCGTGAACGGTCAACCCTACGACCCTGGCAGTCCCTACGCGGTAAAGAACTTCTTCGAGGTGATGCCGCAACTGAGCGAGGGCAACACCCGCCCTGCCGCCATGCAGGCCTTCAAGGATTTCGTGACGGCTGCTGACGCCGAGGGAGTCGGCGTTATGGTGGACGCTCCCTTTAATCACGTCGCGTGGGATGCGGAGCTGGACGAGGAGGGAGTGGAAATCTTCGGGGGGGGTGCTCCAGACGACGAAATCCGCAAGGTGTTCCCCGGTTTCTTTTCCCGTGAAAGTGACTACGGCCTGCCCGCCCGCGGCGAAAACGAAATCGCCACCGCTCCCGACCGCGATGACTTCGGCAAGTGGGAGGACGTGAAGGACGTTTACTTCGGTAACTACTCGTCCCTCGTTCGGGGCAACGACCCCGCGGAACGAAGCCCTCACCAGAACGAGGGGGATGCTTTTGACTACGCCGGCGAAGGCTGGAATGACCAAACCCGCAGAACTTGGAAGTACTTCGCCTCATACATCCCCTACTGGCTAGATAAGACTGGCCTGCCCAAAGGTCAGTCCGTCAGCGTTCAGGCCCAAACGGGCATCGACGGACTGCGGGCCGATTTCGGCCAAGGTCTTCCCCCTCAACTCTGGGAATATATCATCAATGTGGCACGCTCTCGCAAGTGGAGCTTCGTCTTCATGTCGGAGGCGCTGGACGGTGGCGCAGTCACCTATCGATCAAGCCGCCACTTCGATGTGCTGAATGAAAACATAGTCTTCGCCCTGCAGGTCTCGACCACGCCGGTTGGCTATCGTGCGGCCTTTGAAAACCGACGTTCCGCTTACGGGGAGAGCCTTGTTCTGCTGAATAATGTCTCCCATGACGAGGAGAACCATCAAGACCCTTGGGAGGCATTAATCCGCTATGCCGTCGCCAGCACCAACGATGGCGTGCCCATGCTCTTCATGGGGCAGGAACTTGGCATCTCGAGCACCTACGGATTCAACCACTACGAGACCAATTTTGGTAAGCAGATACCCCACTTCAAGCGATACAACTCGATGCAGCCTATCTGGGATAACTCGGACTTCGGGTTGGACCAACTTTACAACGCCTATGCAAGCATCGGACGCGCTCGGGCCACCAGTCCTGCACTGCGTTCCCCCCCTCGCTATTTCCTGAATGAACTTTCCACTAACTCTGCTCATTCGAAAATTCATGCGACAGCCAAGAGAGAGGAATTCGTTGCCTCGCCCTCCACCTCCGACCTTGTTCTTGCATTCGTCAATCTAGACCGGGACAACCAGCAGTCCGGTATCTTTGACTTGAGCCCGGATGGAAACGAGACTCTCTTCGGCTTCCAGAAGGACCATCTTTACAATGTCTCCAACCTCTCTGCATTTCAGGCTGAAGAAGCGGACAAGTTTCTATGGACGCAGGCACGTTCCGGGCAGGATTTGCTTGAAAACGGCATCTTCGTGCGACTCAATCCTGTGCCCAAGAATCTTGATGGATGGTCAACTGCTCCCTACGAGGTGCAGTTCTTGAAGGTGCACGACCTTTCCGTTTTACTGCTCGAGGTGAATGTTACGGATGGAGGTAGCGCCACAGGTGCGGGAACCCATGCCTATGGCAATCATGTCAACATCCAAGCCACCGCGCAACCAGGGTACGCATTTGACAAGTGGCTCGGAGACGGGGTGGCCGAGCCGACTAATTACAGTACGACCATATCCATGACCCAACCCCGGGCCGTTACCGCTACCTTCCGCTACGTCGGCTCTCCGGAAACCATGCCGACCATTTCGGAGTTCATGGCATCGAACGACAAGACCCTGCTTTCCTCCTCGGGAGACTCGTATGATTGGATTGAAGTTCACAACCCTGGAACGAATTCCGTGGACTTGAGCGATTGGTACCTGACCAACGACCCCGCCAACCCAACCGTGTGGCGCTTCCCTGCGGGAACCACCCTCGGCGGTGACGAACGCCTCGTCGTATTCGCCTCTGGACTTGGGTCGGCGGGAACCACAGGCGGATCAATTACGCGTCCCTCGGACCTCCTCGCCTACTGGCCCTTTGATGAAGGAAGTGGCACGAGCACCACTGACCAGAGCGAGAACAATCACGATATCGCAAACATTGGCGGCGCCACATGGGCCGACGGTAAGTTCGGCAAGGCACTTTCCTACGATGGCGGTGCGACCTCCCTGCCCTTGGGCGCACACCCGCCCGCCTCAGGCAATGAGTTCTCCATATCGTTCTGGAGTTACGGTGACCCTGCCAAATTGCCGGGGAAGAACACCAGCGTCATCGAATCCAACGGGCCAAACGGACGCATCCTGAACATCCACTTCCCATGGAACAACCGCCATGTCTACTGGGACGCAGGAAACGGTGGCTACGACCGCATCAATACGGCCATCGCGGACAGCTATCTCTGGGGGAACTGGTCGCATTGGGTATTCGTTCACAACCGGGCCACGGGAGATCAGCAATACTACCTCAACGGCACTGAGCAAGTGGCGGCCACGGGCAGAAATCGACAGCTTGGGACGGCGAACCGATGGTACCTCGGGGCCAATCTCAACGGCAACGGTTCCTATTGGTATGGCAAAGTGG
>CAZWTI010000012.1:0-6358 GCA_964637065.1 uncultured Puniceicoccaceae bacterium | reverse complement strand
CCAATGGCGTCCTACCTTTTTCCAAGAAAAAAGGATTAAATCCGCGCGAAATGGCCACACGCCTTTTGGAGACATTGGGTCAAGACGAGGATGCCGAAGTTCAAATCGCAGGACCCGGATTCCTGAATTTTCGATTCAGCCAATCCTATCGACTGGCTTGGCTGAATTGTTTCTCTACCCCACAAACATTAAGAGAGGCGGGGAGGGTAAACATAAAGAACGGGCGTGTAGTGGTCGACTTCTCGTCACCCAACACGGCAAAGCAGATGCACGTCGGTCACGTTCGCTCAACCAACATCGGGGCCGTCATAGCCCGCATGCTGTCGTATTGCGGGGACGACGTCGTTCGCGACAATCACGTCGGCGACTGGGGAACACAGTTCGGCATTATCATTCTCGCCATCAAGAGGTCTGAAAGAAACTTGGATGACCTTGGACCTGAAGCCCTCGCTCGGTTGGAAGACCTCTATAGAGAGGGAACCGAACTGGTGAGGCAAAATGACTCCTTGCGCGAAGAAGCCCGGAGGGAACTGGTAAAACTTCAGAATGGCGATGAGGAGAACCTGTCCATATGGGCAAAGGTAAACGCCATCAGCCACGCCTCTTTTCAAAAAGTTTACGACACGCTTGACGTGCATTTCGACGAAACCCTCGGGGAGAGCTTTTATCGCGACAAGGTTGAAACCGTATATGCCGACCTCGAGCGACACGAAATCTGCGAGGAGAGCGAAGGCGCTCTAGTCGTCTTCCATCGAGAGCACAAGCGTTTCGCAAAACAGCCCTTCATAATCCGAAAATCAGACGGGGCCAGCAACTACGCGACCACCGATCTAGCCACCTTTCGCCACAGGACTGAGGAGATGGGAGCCGACGAGATCGTCTATGTCACTGATGGTCGCCAGCAGGATCACTTCGAGCAACTTTTTCTAACAGCGAAAAAATGGTTCGCCGCCGAGGGCAAAACCCTTCCAAGACTCAGGCACGTCTGGTTCGGGACTATACTGGGGGAGGACAACAAGGCCATAAAGACAAGAGAAGGCCAACCCATCAAACTGCTGGACCTTCTCAGGGAAGCCGTTTCACGAGCCAGAGTCATAGTGGACGAGAAAAACCCTGAACTGGAAAGTAGCGAAAAGGAGAGACGCTCTCGAGCCATCGGACTCGGAGCCGTTCGCTACGCCGACCTTTCTCAAGACCGGACGCTGGATTATGTCTTTTCCTGGGACAAAATGCTCGCCCTTCAAGGCAACACCGCCCCCTACCTGCAATACGCCGTCACTCGAATTCGCAGCATTTTCCGAAAACTCGAACTGGCCCCCGGGCAAGGCGAAGAAGGAGCTACCCCTCCGGAAACTGAGACCGAGAACCTCCTTGCTCGCCGAATCCTCTACTTCCCTTCCGTACTTGAGCAAACTCTGCGAGAGCTGAAACCTCATCATCTGTGCGGTTATCTATACGAACTGGCCACAGACTTCAGTTCCTTCTACAATGCGGACAAGGTCATGGTCGATGAGAACGGCACACGGGCAAGACGAATCCTGCTGTGCGCCCGGACGGGAATGACCTTGGAGACGGGACTGGAATTACTCGGAATCGAGACCCTCGACAGAATGTAGCAATTGATATCCCGACGGAATCGACTCCCAGTCGAAATTGATCAATACTGGAAGTATTGTATCGAGAGACACTCGGAACTGAACATCTTCCACTTCTGACCGTCTCGCTTCATGGTGTGCATGATGACGACTCGATTGTCCCGAAAGGCGGCATTCCCCGCTTGCTTTTGGGTGGACTGAGTGGCCTTGACTTTGGCCTCGTTGCCCCTGACCTCGACCACTTCAAGGGCTTCCAAGGTGTACTTCAGGCGCAAACGAGCGAAGATGTATCGCATCATGTCCCGAGAACTTTCCAAGGTGGGCGACTCAGGATGAACCGTACCCATGGCCATCGCAAGGTTACGTTTCGAACAAGCGTAAAGGTTACTCTTAATCACGTCCTTTAGTTCCTTGGCGGTGGCGGCGTCGACCTCCGTCGCTTCGGCGGGAGGAAGCCCTCCCGGTGGAGGCGGCGCATCGGTACCGGCGGGAGGAGTCGCGCCAGGCACGCCGCCCGGAGCGACGGGCGTCGTGGGTTTGCCGGGCAGTGGGGTGCCGGGAAGATCTTGGGCAGACAATGCTGAGACGGAGACTACGCCAAGGGCAAAAAAGCCAAGCAATGCGATCCTTAAGAAATTCATAAAACTTGCGATAACCTAGACTAAGCTGCAGGAACTTATAAGAGACACCACCAAAAAGGGAAAGTCAAGCCTGCCCACTATGGTTGAAAGCAATGGCGGAAATGCGGTTCGATCCGGATTTCTCACAGTCAAAAGTGAAACAGTAAATTGAACATCCGCAGTCAAGGTTCCTTCGAAACCTCTTCCTTTTCCGCAAATTGCCGAAGCGGCACGTCGATACGGGCGTACGCTGATGGATGCCCTCGCCCCCACCCTGCTGCGGCAAACAGAACACCCTTCAAGGACTTTATGCCCTCGGGAGCCCATTCGGCACGAGTGAGTCGGACCTGAAATCCAGTGCCCTTGCGCTTGACCACTTGGGGCTTGTTCGAACGTATCAGACGGTCTTCACCGAAAAAATAAGGTTCGCCGGGCAGGATTGAAGGGTTTTGGTCGAAATCCTGAACGAAGGGAGGTTCGAGTCGGAGGATGATGCGTCTTCCTTTCTCCCGAGCATCTAGGGTCCAACCCTTCAGAGGCGTTGGCCATGCCGACCTGACATCATCGAAACGCTTTTTCACGGTCTCGTCGAAAAGCGCCTGCCCCCGAACGGGAAGCTCAAGGGCCAGTTCGCGAAAGCCGGGTCGACACTCACGTGAACAGGTCAACCATGATGCACTCGCCCTGAAGACGATCTTGCCGATCGGCAATCCGAGTGGTACCGAGATTTTGGTCAGAAAAAGGGTTTCTCCCTTGTGCCCATAGGCGGATACGGATGCCATCTTGATCCGTTGAGGCGGAGGAAATCGAAGCTCACCCACCCGAAACCCCTCGGGCAATCTCCATTTTAATTCAGGCGAAACACCGACGTCGCCGGGATGTTTCCAATATGTGTGCCAGCCTTCGTCACGACTTATGCGCCACCCAACGTAAAACGATTCTCCAGGAGTTATTGAAATATTTTCGGAGATTAATTCCATCTCCAAGGGACCATCCCGAATGCTATCGGCCTCCGTGTCCCCTATCGAGACGATCGCGGCGAGGAGAAGCACAAACCCGACTACCTTCAACTGAAGGACTTCCCGCACCCGCAGGTGGTTTGTGCGTTCGGGTTGCGAATCTCGAAACCGGTACCGCTCAGACCATCGTCAAAATGAACCTCGCTGCCATCGAGATAGACCAAACTCTCCGTATCCACTGCAAAGGAAACGCCATTGGACTCCTGCATCTCGTCGCCCTCCTTCGGCGAATCAAAACTCATGCCGTATTCAAAACCCGAACACCCTCCGGGATCGACGAAAATACGTAGCATCTTGGCATCACCTTCGACCTCGGAACTCATTTCGCGAATTCTATTGGCCGCCTTTTCAGTCAAGGAAATCATGATTACAGCATGTCTAGGTTTAAACAACAAGTCAACGGGAAGAGAACCCGAGCACACACTTCGCGAAATGCATCCACTAGCGAAAAACGCGCCAATTCATTCAATTTCAGGTACTTTTCAGTAAAGGTTCTTGCTTTATACAAGCGATTCTTGCTTAAATAAACCCTTTGGAACCTAACCAAAACTGTGAAGCACATATTTAACGAGGTTCATTACGAGCTTACCCGAAAAATTGCGGAAGGCGGCATGGGGATGGTCTTCGAGGCCGTGCAAAAGGGCATCGGAGGCTTTCGAAAGGTGGTGGCCATCAAGTTGATTAAAGAGGATTACTCGGCCATAGAGGAATTCCGAAACAACTTTATCGGGGAAGCCAAGCTGGTAGCGGACCTCATCCACACCAACATCGTCCAGACATACCATCTCGGGAAGATTGGCGAACAATACTTCATGACGATGGAATACGTCAACGGGTGGAACCTGGAGGAGTTTCTCGACCGTCACGTGGAGACGGAACAATACATACCTCACGACTTGGCTGTCTTCATTGTTTCACGCGTAGTGCGTGGACTGGCCTACGCCCACCGTAAGCGCGACGAGCATGATCGCCTCTTGGGAATCGTTCATCGCGACGTGAACCCGAAGAATATCATGATTGCCCAGGAAGGCGACGTAAAGCTTACCGACTTCGGAATCGCCAAGGCGCTGGACCTGATGTACAATAAGGAAGGGGAAGTCATCGCAGGGAAGGACGAGTACCTTTCTCCCGAGCAAGCCCGTTGCGAGATTACTGATCATCGGGCGGACCTTTTCTGCTGCGGCATCGTGATGGCCGAGGTGCTCCTCGGGTACAACATCTTCGAGACGATGGAATCCGAGAAAACCATCCAGAACATACTGGAGATGGAAATCCCCAACTTCCCGGACCATCGCTCCGACATCGAACCCAAGCTCAATGAGATTCTGCAGTTGGCCCTGCAACGTCCCCGCGAGAATCGCTATCAATCATCCGAGGAAATGCTTACGGAACTTGAGAGTTTCATCTACGGCAAGGGATACGGTCCCACTAACGAAAAGTTGGCCGCCTACGTCGCGGACCTCTTCGGAGATGATGGGCACAATGCCGCCGTTCGTTGGCACCGCGGAGAAACCCCATTCCCGGAACTATAATCCTACGGCCCCGTTTGTCCGAGGCCAAACAGGATTCCTTCCGATAAGACATGGCCAGCCAGTCCCAAGGACTTCGACAGGTTCAAAAACAGACGCAGAACCTCGTCCTCGCGCCTCAACTTCGGCAATCGTTGAAAATCCTTCAGGTGCCTGCCCAAGAACTGCGGACCACAATAATCGAAGAACTCCAGACAAATCCCGTCCTTGAGGAACTACCGGGCACGGAAGACAGCTTGGAGGCCGAAATCTCCGATCAAGAGGATTCAATGGAAACTTCCGGCGAGGATTCGGTTGAGAAATCGCCCGAGGAATCCACAGAGAACGAAGGGGAAAAAGACATCGAAGACCCCTTAGCCGAAAACCTCGAGGAAATGGATTTTGACGATGAATTCGCAGTCCTCAAAGAGATGGAGGAGGATCTTCGCGAACACTTCGAAGCCGAATACGAGGGCGAAGCTCAACTTACGAACTCGCAAACCGATGAAAAACGTAAGTTCTTCTTCGACTCTCTGGTTGAGGAAATCTCTCTTCAGGAACATCTTCTCGATCAACTTAAGCTATCCGATCTCTCCGAGAACGAACACCAGGCGGCCCAATACTTGATTGGTAGCCTCGACGAGAATGGTTTCCTTTCCTCCACTCTTTCCGACTTGGCCCTCCTGTCGAGCATGCCGCTGGCCGACCTGCAGGCAGCCCACGACATCCTCAAGACCTTCGAACCCACGGGCATCGCAGCAACGGACCTTAGAGAATGCCTCCTTCTCCAGCTTCAGCAACGGGACAAGGATGAGTCCGTAGCCGCCACTATCGTAAGAAATCACCTCAAACTCCTGCTGCGAAGGCGAGTCCCCGAGCTATCACGCAAGCTCTCCCTGACAACCGACGAGATACATCAGGCCATTGAGGAAATCGCCGAACTGGACCCCGCACCGGGACGCCGCTTCTCAATGGATACAAACCACTCCGTTTCACCTGACTCAAAGGTCGAGCGCATCGGTGATGAGTGGGTCATCTCCCTGACCAACGACTTCATACCGCGACTACGAATAAACAAGACCTACAAGGAACTGATCGCCAAGGGAAAACTCGAGACAAAGGAGAAGGAATACGTCCGCAGCCAAATGCGCGCAGGGAAATTCCTCATCAATGCCATCGAGCAAAGACAGAACACGATCGAGAGAATCACTCGCAAACTCATCGAGCACCAGGGACAGTTCTTTGAGGAAGGCGTGTCCGGCCTAAAACCGCTTACCATGGCCGAGATCGCGAACGAGATCGAGGTACACGAGACCACCGTATCGCGGGCTATCGCCAACAAGTACATCGACACTCCCCACGGTGTCTTTCCCTTCAAGTACTTCTTTACCCCCGGATACGTTTCAAACGACGGCGAACTCGTTTCCAACACCAGTGTAAAGGAAGTGATAGCCTCCATAATCGAGCAGGAGGAGTCCGCAAAACCTCTCAGCGACCGCAAAATCGTCGACATCCTTGGGGAAAAGGAGGTCAAACTGGCTCGCCGGACCGTGGCCAAGTATCGTGAGGAACTCGGCATCCTGCCGACCAACCTGCGCCGACGTTATTGAATCCGT
>CAZWTI010000011.1:0-6015 GCA_964637065.1 uncultured Puniceicoccaceae bacterium | reverse complement strand
TGAATTTATCAATACAGAAGACGAGCCTAACCACGATGAACTTTGCAGGCGTGAACAGGCTTTTTTCTTAAAGGCCATTCAAGAAGACATCGATCTTGCCGACCACCTAAATGATGCCGTTAAAAGCTTGGCGATCGTAATAGCAGCAGACCGTTCCTACCGAGAGGGTCGGGCTGTAGAGCTTTAGCGAAACTTTTTAAAAGCAAAAGCATTCCTGTCACTATTTATGGTCTACTGGACACAACCAGTTCCATAAAACGAAGACCCCTGAATACTCTACCTCATTTAGTCAAAAAAAGCTCCACTCATGGGCTCTCCCTCAAGAACAGATCCATCAGAAACGACAACCTTCATTGATTGAACTTTAAGGCAAAAGCTCATTGTGCCTTAAAAGCAATGTGCGAACTAATATGGATAGGGTTGACCCAAGGATGGCCATTTCGCTTGATGGAAAATATCGAAATCGTTTTCTTTTATGGGTGAATCCAAGTTTTTTGACCAGTTGTCGGAACTATATCCCCGCAATCGGTTATTTAGGGATGCCGAACATTTAGCCTCTTACGAATCGGACGGGCTAACTGCTTTTGCGGTACGTCCTTGGGCTGTTGTGGTTCCCGAAACCACCAATGAAGTCGTTGAGACGGTGCGGTTGTGTGCTCAAGAAAATGTACCTTTTGTGGCGAGAGGTAGCGGCACAAGTCTGTCAGGGGGATGCTTGCCGGTAAAGGATGGTATTGTGATAACCCTTAATCGGCTGAACAGGATTTTAGAACTGAATCCGAAGCAGAGAACCGCGAAAGTGCAGCCAGGAGTGGTGAACTTAAAGGTTTCAGAAGAAGCCGCGCCTCACAAATTGTACTTTGCACCAGATCCCTCGAGTCAGCAAATTTGCACAATAGGCGGAAATGTGGCTTTCAATTCTGGTGGAGCGCATTGCCTGAAATATGGAATGACGACAAATCATGTTCTTGGCATCAAGGCTGTTTTGGCGACTGGTGAAATCGTTGAGTTTGGAAGCGATTCCCTTGAAATGATAGGCCCCGATTGGACAAGTTTGTTTGCTGGGAGTGAAGGATTGTTCGGTGTGGCCCTGGAAATCACACTCAGATTATTGCCAAATGTTGAAGCCCGTCACACGGTTCTTGCGAGCTATGATTCCTTGGAGTGGGCGGGCGAAGCAGTTTCGCGAGTGGTCGCCTCTGGATTGTTGCCTGGGGCAATGGAAATTATGGACAGGCTTGCCATTAAAGCTGCAGAAGCGGCCGTGAATGCGGGTTATCCTACAGATGCAGAAGCCGTGTTAATAGTCGAGCTGGAGGGAACCGTGGACGAATTGGAGTCGGAAAAGCCTCTCTTGCAAAAAGTTATACAAGCTTCTGGTCCAACGGAAATTCATGTTGCCGCAGATGATGTAGAGCGGGCTCGCATTTGGAGAGGACGAAAAAGTGCCTTCTCGGCAGTCGGGCGATTGAGCCCGGATTTTATCGTGCAAGATGGGGTTGTTCCTCGGAACCGATTGGGAGAGGCCCTGCTAATGATTAAGAATGTGGGCAAGGAGTGTCGTGTCTCCATCGCGAATGTTTTTCACGCTGGGGACGGGAACTTACATCCACTAATTATGTATGACGGACGCGAAGATGGGGCTTTAGCTCGAGCAGAGTTGGCAGCGGGCAAAATCTTAAGGGCGTGCGTTGAGATGGGTGGCTCGATTACTGGCGAGCATGGAGTGGGAATGGAAAAAAGGCAGTATTTGGGAACAATGTTTGGGAAGAACGACATTAATTTCATGAAACGAGTCCGAAAAGCCTTCGATCCCGCAGAAATTGCGAACCCGGGTAAAATGTTTCCCTCTGGTGAGGCACCCTCTCTTTCACTCTATGGCTTACATCCCCTTGAAAAGAAGGGCATTATTTCTCGCGAATGAGCTTTCAGCCCAAAAGCTCTGAGGAAGTGGCCGAATTGGTTAGAGAATCTTCCCGAATTCTTGCTAGGGGAGGAGATACGAAACCAACTTTAACGGATGTCGCGGATGTCAAAATACTGGAATTGTGCGGACTTGCTGGAATTACAGAATATGATTCTAGCGAATATGTCTTTACCGCAAAGGTCGGCACTCCAGTTTTAGAGATCCAGAAGGCTTTGTGCAAAGAAGGGCAATACTTGCCTTTCGATCCACCATTTGCAGAGGAAGGGTCGACTTTGGGGGGCATGGTAGCCGCAGGCTTAAATGGTCCTGGACGCCTTCGTTTCGGCGGCATTCGGGATTTCTTGATCGGGGTAACTTTTGTTGACGGAAGAGGTTCTGTCGTAAGAAGTGGCGGGAAGGTGGTGAAAAATGCTGCGGGCTTCGACCTCCCTAAATTTCTCGTTGGCAGTCTTGGACGCTTTGGCGTTTTAACCGAAATGAGCTTCAAGGTTTTCCCAAAACCACAGAAATATGTTTCCCTTCGCTTTAAACATAACAAGTTGGAAGATGGCTTAGAAAGCATTATTAAAGCGAATGCCTCTTCTTGGGAGCTGGATGCCATAGAGTTGCAATCGTCTGGCGAAATGATTGTGCGATTGGGCGGAACCAAAAACGCACTTAAAAAAAGAGCGGACCGCATCTTACAAGAATTTGAAAACAAAGGAGAAGTCCTCACTGATGAAGACGCCACTCGTTTTTGGAGAGAAGCGAATGCCTTTGGTTGGTCTCCTCCAGGGGCAATATTGGCGAAGGTGCCTTTGACGCCGAGCCGAATCTTGGGCCTGGAAGAGGCGTTGTCTGACTTTCAGGTGGAATGCAGGTATAGCGTGGCAGGCAATGTGGCATGGTTGTCTTGGCCGAGCGAAAACACTGATAAAGAACTAGATTCTGTGTTGAAGAAACTTGGACTGGGCGGACTGGTTTTCCGTGGCAATGGAGAGCGAATCAGCATCGGTCGCTGGACAAGCGAAACGATAACAAAGTCGGTGAAGTCGGCGTTTGATCCGGATGGCAAATTTCCATCCATCCCATGAGGCATAACATTTCTGCCGATGAACTGGGACCTGCCGGAAATTTGGCGGTCAGTGCAGTACAGGCTTGTGTGCATTGCGGATTTTGTCTTCCGACGTGCCCGACTTATGTAGAGTTGGGACAGGAAATGGATACGCCTCGCGGCCGTATTATTCTCATGAAAGAAGCCTTGGAGGGAAGCTTGCCGATCGAGCGAACGTTGCCTCATATTGATCGCTGTCTCGGTTGTATGGCCTGCGAGACCTCCTGCCCCTCTGGGGTGGAGTACCGCAACCTTCTTGGCCCTTTCCGCGAAAAAGCCGAATCGGAACGGCAAAGAAATCTTGGAGACAAGATAAGGCGCAAGTTATTGCTAGCGATTCTTCCATCCCCAGTTCGCTTCCGTTGGGCTGCGAAGCTTGGCCTTTTAGCGAGGCCATTTGCCAAGATTTTACCCAAAAGACTGGGGTTTATGCTAAAATTGTTGCCCCAGAGACTGCCCAAAGCAGAAGCCCTTCCTAGGATTTCTTCCCCTATGGGAGCACCTCGCGCACGAGTCGCTTTGCTTGCGGGTTGCGCCCAGCAGGTGATCGCACCATCAATAAACCTCGACACAATTGATGTCTTGGTTCGCAATGGCGTTGAAGTTATTATTCCGGAAGACCAAGCTTGTTGTGGTGCTCTCGGGTGGCATGTCGGCTTAGGAGATCATGCCAGGCATTTCGCCAGAAAGAACTTGAGAGCTTTTCCGGATGAAGTTGATGCAATTGTGACGAATGCTGCTGGTTGCGGTTCGGGATTGTGTGAATATCCTCTCATTATGAAGGGTTTGCCAGAAGAAGAAACCGCCAAACGCTTTGCGGCCAAGGTGGTCGACTTTAGCGAATTTCTGGACAAACTGGGCTTGGAACCCCCTCCTGCAACCAACGGATCTCCTCGCATTGTTTATCAGGATGCTTGCCATCTTCGCCATGCCCAAGGGGTAGTGGATGCACCACGCCGATTGCTTCGTGCCATACCAGGGATTATACAAATGGAAACTGCCGACCCCGAGTCTTGTTGCGGGTCGGCAGGAAGCTATAACATTAATCAACCAGAAATAGCAGCGAGCTTGGGCCAGCGAAAGGTAAAGAACTTGCTAGCGGAAAACCCGGACTGGATCATATCAGGGAACATAGGCTGCATTACACAAATACAGGCTTCATTGCCCAATGAGAGCAAACCACCAATCGTGACGCATCTTGTAAATTTCCTGCGGCGAGCCTATGAAGGAAAACTTTAAGTATTCGCCTGAGCGAAGAGCCAACCCTAGCCTTCCCTAAGCCATTTTTCCGGAAAACCTTTCGACGATATTCCGCATGTCCTCTCCATGGTCTTCCATGGAGTTGAGTAATCGAAATTGGGCACGTGCTCGCTCTTGATTGTGACTTGAGTGTTTTACCTTAAAATAAATGTCCCCTTCCAAATAATCTGCAAGAAAGCGCAAACCCAGCTCATAAGTAATGACTTTGGGGGCAATTGACAGATGCTCAACCTCGATGGGCTCTAGGAAATCACTAACCGCATCTAGGTAGCCTTCAACGATTGCCTCGAAGGTAGTTGGTAAAAACCGAATTCTCTCAACGGCGGGCTCATCCTCAGCAGTAGAGCAAGCCGCGGTGCGAACCAGATCGCCGAAATCATGAAGGGCACAACCCGGCATGACCGTATCGAGGTCCACGACACAAACACTTTCGCCAGAATCCTTGTCAAGCAGGACATTGTTTAGCTTGGTATCGTTGTGAACGACGCGAATGGGAAAGTCTTTTGAATTAATGGCATCTGCCAAATCTTCTCGTTGCATCGCGAATTCGACAAGGTCTCGAACCCTCGACAAACGGCTTGCAGTATCTTTGTCAACAACTGTGCAAAAATGTTCAAATCGCTTTCGAGTGTTATGGAAATCTGGAATCGTTTCAACGAGTGGGTCGCCCGGAAGGTCTGAAAGATTTGCTTGAAACTCACCAAAGGCCTTGGCTGCCTCGTAAGCTTGACGAGTGTTTTGGGGAACATCCAAGGATTCACTGCCATCAATAAAATTCATTGCCCGCCAGTAGTTTCCCCCAGAATCACGGACGAAGGATCGGCCATCTATGGCTGGAACTAAATGCAGGCTTTGCCTAGGAGAACTTTTGCTGGAAAGTTTGTTCCGTAGATGTTCGGTCACCCGAGAAAAGTTTTCCATTAGACCCTCTGGATCCTTAAACACATCATGGTTGATGCGTTGAACGGTGTAGCGATTTAACCGACCATCCTTCTCGCACGATAGTAAAAAAGTATCGTTAACATTCCCATTTCCCTGAGGAATAGATGAGACAGGAGAGCCTTCGAGGCAAAAATGCATGCCGACTTCGTCGGGGAATTCTTTCATTATTGATGACTGTCCCTAAAAGTATTCAAAACAGAAAAATGTGGTCAACTCTCTACTAGGTCTTCACACCCTCTGCAATTGCAGATTTTCAAACCCTTAAAATCCATGTAAGGCATGAAATGCCGAGCCTTACTTATTCAAAGTCTCTAATAACATCTTGATTTTCCAAGGGTGTGGGCTCTATCGACTTTTTCCTTTTATTATTTCTACCGCCGCTGCTTGGTCGAGAAAAACATTAGTATTCTTGTGTTCCTGGAGGAAACTAGCTGGCAATTTCACCGAAATGGGGTCTTCCAATGCTTTGGCAAGGATTTTTGCCTTAGGCGCTCCCCATGCCAGCAGGTAGATTTTCCGAGCTGCCAAAATTGTTTCTACGCCCATCGTTATGGCATTGGGCGGAACATTTCCCGCCCCGCCGAAGGCGTGGGCAGCATCTTTTTTAGTGATTGAATCTAAATGAACTAGGCGAGTGCGGGAACTCCGGCTAGAACCAGGCTCGTTGAAACCGATGTGGCCAGTTCGACCAATTCCAAGCACTAGGATGTCAATACCACCCGCATCAAGGATGCTTTTCTCGAAATCGTCACAATACGCAAAAACCTCTTCTCGAGGCACCATTCCATCTGGA
>CAZWTI010000010.1:0-4448 GCA_964637065.1 uncultured Puniceicoccaceae bacterium | reverse complement strand
CGTGGTGGCGCCCGGAGTGACCAGCCCGGGCGGGGTGTGCGATCGCCCGGTGAGCACGCTGGACGTCTACCCCACCTTGGCGGAACTGGCGGGCATGGCGTTACCCGAACAGTTGGAAGGCGAATCCCTGATTCCGTTGCTTAAGGACCCGAACGCAGGCAAACGCATCCAGCCGGCCATATCCAGCTACCGGCGGATACACGGGGTACGCACGGATCATTGGCGCTACGTGTTCGATCCCGGTTCGAAGCTGGAGGAATTGTACGACCACCGCAAGGACCAGGGTGAACACGACAACTTGGCCTACCTGCCCAAGCATCAGGCCACTCTCGACCATCACAGGTCGCTGCTGCGAAAATACACCCGGGTGAAGCCACCGGAGGGTAAGGCGACGCCACCGAAATCCAATGAACGGCTGCCCAACAATCGGATTCAGCGCAAAAACTATTACCCCATGGCCAAGGCCGTAACCGAGGCGAAGGCGGCCGATGCCCGCGGCGAGCCAGCCCCCATTCTAGGGCGCAAAACAGCGCCGGCCGCCGTCAAGAAGTCAGGGGTGAAAAAACTGGCGCGCATCGACCCGGCAAAGAAGAAAAACATACGGTCAGGCGGAAATGGGTTGGCAGTACGGTTGACCTTTCGGAACCAAAGCAAGACGGATGTCGTCGTCTACTGGATCAACACATCCGGCGACCGCGTGCAATATAAGGAAATCGAGCCTGGCGGGGAGGCCCTGCAAGGAACCTACTCCGGCCATTATTGGCTGGTGGTCGATCCTGCCGGCAAGGCCTTGGGCATGTACAAGGCCGACAACCAGGATGGCTTGATAATCATTCAATAAAAAGAGGCAGCGAGGCTTGGGTGCTTTGACATGACCCCACGGACGAATCCACGTGTTAAGTTAGTCCAAGCACCCCAGTTGGCTTCTCAATAGAACGTCATGATCCTGGAACTGAAGGTTGCAGTCAGTCAGCGGTTTGCGGCATGCCTTGGGTTATCCCTCGCTCGCTTCCATGCGATCCGCTTGGACATCACTTAAGGGCTACTTTCTTCTTGATGAAGTCCACGAGGTAGAACCAACCCACGGCAATCACCCAGAACCCAACGAACAATCCCACGGCCACGTTCGAATCAGGATCATCCAGGTCCATCCCCCAATACTCTTCCATGCAATACGCCAGGCCCCCTATGATGGCGAACGGGGGCAGGCAGTTGACCAGCATCTCGGGAAGCGTTACCTTTACGTCTTCCTCTCCCGATTTACGCTTCCCCTTTTCCTTCGAGCCTTTTGGCTCATCGACCTGTTCGGAACCGAATGCCACTTCGCCGTCCCTGCAGGTGCCGCGAGCCGCAATATTCCCCTTGTCGTCGTATAAAGCCAGAACTCCGTTCCCGTTCACCACGTTGGTCTCGGGACATTTCTCGCCGTTCGGCTTGAACGTGACGTAACTCATTATCTTGCCGTCCTTCCGAGTGGATTCCTCCTCCTTCCACCCGTTGTTGTTCCATCCCAATGAAAGTCCGTCCAGCTTGCCGTCCCTGCATTGGCTCAACCCCATGATCTCCCCATCGTCGTAGGTCACTTTGCGCCATCCCGTATAAGGCTTGTGGTGATTTCTAGCGTGCCAAAGCTCCCCGCCTTTCTCTCCCACCAGCTCAAGCTCCTCGTCATCAATCGCCTCTGCGATGACCTTGGCCAAGGTCTCGGGATCGTCCAGATTCATCTCCCGAACCTATCACCGGGAGAACGGTGGTCAAGGGCGGGGAGGAAGCGTCCTAATTCGCTTTCGGCGAGCCGCTCTTCCATAGGACGATCCTGCCGACGTCGTTGTCGGAGGGGGGACCCTTGGTGCTGCGCCCGCGCCGGACGTCCTGCTTGAGCATGGCGAGCAGTTTCTTGGCCACCTCGGGCTTTTCCGGATACAGGTTTTTTCTTTCCCCGACGTCGACCTCCATGTCGTAGAGCTGGGCGGGAGACGATCCCGGCTTCGCTTTTTTCTCGTTGGGCGAAGACCATCCGCCCGACGCCTTGGCCAAAAGCAGTTTCCAAGGACCTTGGCGATAGGCGAAGTGTCCGCTGATGGAGTGATGAATCACCCCGTTGCGGGTGGAGACGATCTTGGTGCCGGACAAGGCGGGGAGGAAACTTACGCTGTCCTCGGCGCTTCCATCGGGCAGTTTGACGCCTACGATCTCGGACACCGTGGCGAAGAAATCCGTCAGGCAAATCAACTGGCCGGACTCACTCCCGGGCTTCACCTTGCCCGGCCACTTCACGATGAAGGGGATGCGATGTCCGCCGTCCCACAAATCCGCCTTGGAGCCGCGCAGGTGAGCGCCCACCTTGTGTCCCTGCTTGGCCAGGTTGCCGATGCCGGCCGCCTTGGAGCATCCGTTGTCGCTGGAAAAAATGAAGAGTGTGTGCTCGACCCGGCCTATTCGCTCGAGGGCCTTCCGGATCTCGCCCACGACGTTGTCCGTCTCCATCACGAAGTCACCGTACTTGCCGAGGCCGCTCTTCCCCTGCCACTCGGGCGTGGGCAAAATGGGGGTGTGGGGCGAACCCAGAGGAACGTAGAGAAAGAAGGGTTCCTTCTTTCCCTTGCGTGACTCCACGTACTTGACCGACTCGCGGGTCAGGCGTGGCAGCATGTTGATCGGGGGGTCGTGGGCGATCACCTCGTCGTCCTCGATGACCGCCTCCATGTTGCGGGCGTGATGAAAGCCGCGAAAGTGATCGAAGCCCCGGTGAAGCGGGCCGTCGGGAATCTTCGCCCCCACCGGCGGGCTCTTGAATTTCTTTCTCGAATACTCGTCTCCGCTCTTGGGATCGAGGTACTTGAAGTCGAGGTGCCACTTGCCGATGATCGCGGTGTGGTAGCCCTGCTGCTTGAGAAAACTCGCCACGGTGGGACGCTCCTCGGCGATCAGGCATGGGGCGAAGCCTTGCACCACGCCTTGCTGGAGTCGCGTGCGCCAACTGTAGCGTCCCGTCAGCAAACCGTACCGCGTGGGAGTGCAGACGGAGGATCCGGAATGGGCGTCGGTGAAGATCATGCCGTCCTTGGCCAGATCATCGACGTTGGGAGTCGGAATCTTCGAGGTCTTGGGGGCGAGGCAATGAACGACCCCGTAACACAAGTCGTCGCAGAGAACCAATATCACGTTTGGCGCCCCGAAGACGGAAAAGTGAAGGACAACGGACAAGATGAGGCAGGAAACAGTTCTTTTCATGACCATCCGTTAGCCCCGGATCAAAACACAAACAAGAAGAATCCGCTCAACCGCCCTCGGCCCGCTTCGTCAACTTTCCCAGGCAACGATGGACCGCCTGTTGAAGACCTTCGAGGATGAGCGCGGGGCAATCCGACTGATTCAGTCACGGCCTGCGCTCACTCGTTAATGGTCTGGTTAGGAGAAATCTCTTTCGCGGAAATGGACGAGGACGGTGGCGTGAGGTCGATGATTTCATTGATTGTTGATCCCGCTCGTTAATCGCTTCCGCCTCCAAAAGACTGGGTCCCGGCATAGCCGGGCGTTGCGTCTGTTGTCGGGTCTTCCGAATGTCTAAGAAAAGCCCGCCCGCTGGAGAGCGGGCTTTTCCATTTGATCCCAACCGCCAAGACCCGCGTCTAGGCGATGGCCAGAGCCTCGTCGAAGACCCTGTGCAGCGTCCTCGTGCGTTCGGCCAGCAGATGGGGCTTCCCCTTCATGACTTCGGTGAAGCCGTTGAAGAGGCTCCATGCATTTCGGGGCGTGAATTCCTCGTGCCAGGGCTCTCTCCATTCCTTCAGCACCCTGGGGATGGCGGAAGGGGCCAAGGCTTCGGCGTCCACGCTCCTGATCACCAAGTCATGGGCTCCTCGATCATCCAGCTCGCGTTCGCGGTAGTTCATGACCCTGAGATCGTTCCTCTCCCATTCCTCGAAGATGCGGGAGCACCCCGCCTCGATGCGTTCGATCAGGTCCTCGAACAAGCGCGAGGTGTGCTTTCGGCTCAAAGCCACCTCGTCGCCGAAGAAACAGCCGTTGGCGCAGACCGTCACTCTCGCACCCGCAAACAGCCCTGCGGCGAGGGATTTGTCGTGGGAATTTTTCAGTCCGACCATTCGTCGGTATCCCAGATTGTCTCTATTCGAGATGGAGACGGTTCCGAAAAATCGGTCGCCTCCATGGCTCAAAAGGCAGGTCGAGTTATGCACCCGATAGCCTCGTTTTCTCAGTTGTCCCTCCACCGAGTCCATCAGTCGCGAATGCGGCAGGGGACACCAGGTCAGGGTCGGCTTCGGCGTGGGGATCCGGCACAATCGGCCTCGATCCACGCTGAAGGGTTTTGCGTCGTTTTGATTCAATAGGGAAACCATTTTCTTTCCCCTCCTTTCCTTTGTTCAGGTTCTTGTCTTTTCGTCCTCCGCAATCCCTTCTGGAACTGCCGGTCTCGGGTTAGC
>CAZWTI010000009.1:0-4244 GCA_964637065.1 uncultured Puniceicoccaceae bacterium | reverse complement strand
AGACGTCTTCAAGCGGTGGATCGAGGAGGGAGCCAAGCCGGGCGGCGGTGCTGTTGCCGCAGTCGGTGGCGCTCTCCCGTCTCCCGGACAACCCGTTGACTACGCGAAGCACCTCCGACCCATCTTTGCCGATCGCTGCCTAAACTGTCATGGAGAACCCTATGTTAAGAATGGTCGAACCATCAACCCCAAGGCGGGTCTTCGTCTCGATGCCTATGACTTGATTATGAAAGGTACTCTCGATGGTCCCGTCGTCGTACCCAAAAACCTGGTGGAAAGCGCGCTTTACGTTCTCGTCAATCCCGAGGAATCGGACGAGACGGACATCATGCCCCCCAAAGGCGATCCTCTTTCAGCCGAACAGGTTGATGCCATCAAGCGTTGGATTCTGGAGGGAGCCCTTCCCAAGGCCGCCGCCACGGCGGCCGATCCCAATGCTGCTCCTGTCCCCACTCAACCCGTCGTTGTTCCCGGTTTCGGGAAACCCTCTCCCCTCGACGCCCTTGCCAAGCGAGTCCGTCCCTTAGGCAAACCCCAGCTCGAGGCCGCCGAGAAAACAGGCGCCAAAGTCACTCCGCTCGCTAAGAACCATTCTCTTGTCCGCGTAGAGTTCGTTTCCAATGCTCCGGTCATCGACGACTCCATTCTGCAGCGTTTTTCCAATATTCGAAACAATGTCTCGCATCTGGATTTATCCCGCACCAAGGTCTCGGACAGGGGCGTGGGTCAACTCCGGAGTTTCTACAACCTTACTTGGCTCAGCCTACGCCACACGAGTATAGGGGATTCCGCTCTCGACGGCATTACCCGCCTTCCTTCTCTTTGGTATTTGAACTTGGTTGGGACCGGCGTCACCGATAAGGGCCTTCAGAAACTAGGCGCAATGAAAACCCTGCGCGAAATTTATCTGTGGAGTACCGAGGTCAGTGATGAAGGGGTGGCGCTCCTCGGTCAGGCCCTGCCCGAGGCCAAGATCATCTTTAGGTAGTTGATCTCAAAAAACCTACCCACTTATCCATTCCAGATGTTCTCTGTCGTCACCATTTTACAAATTCTCTTTGCCTTTTCCTCTATCCTAATGACTCGAGGTTCCTACGCGAGATGAGTTCGTCCTTCGACGCAGAGGCGGTTCGCCGGGATTTCCCCATCCTAGGAAAAAGTTTTCGTGGAAAGCCTCTTGCCTATCTCGACAATGCCGCCACTTCACAGAAACCCGAAGTGGTCATCCGAGCTATTGCGGACTATTACCGCGAATCAAATGCCAACGTGCACCGAGGGGTCTACGCTCTCGCCGAGGAGGCCGAGTCGGCCTACGACAACGCCCGCAAGGTTATCGCCGCCCATCTGAACGTAGGAAGCGACGAAATTATTTTCGTTCGCGGCACTACCGAGGCCCTTAACCTCGTGGCCCAATCCCACGCTCGTTCTAACCTTGGCACCGGAGACGTCGTTGTTCTCACTGCCATGGAGCATCACGCCAATATCGTTCCTTGGCAATTGGTGGCCGAGCAGACTGGGGCGGAGATCAAGGTGGCCAGCATCGACGATCGTGGTTGCATCGATCGCGATGCCCTTCGCTCACTTCTTGACGAAAACACCGTCAAGGTTCTCTCCCTCACCCACGTCTCCAATTCCCTCGGCACGATTAATCCCGTCGACGAGATCGTGGTCGAGGCCAGGGAACGAGGCATCGTCACTGTGATCGACGGTGCCCAGAGCGTACCACACGGTCCCGTCGATCTGCAGGCCATCGGGTGCGATTTCTTCGCCTTCTCCGGGCACAAGGTTTTCGGCCCCATGGGGATCGGGGTTCTTTATGGGAGGAAGGAACTTCTTGCCGACATGCCGCCGTACCATGGCGGCGGCGACATGATCGACTGCGTCACCTTTGAGAAGACCACCTTTGCCGAGCCGCCGCAGCGTTTCGAGGCGGGCACGCCCAACGTCGCAGGGAGCATCGGGCTCGGTGCCGCCATCGAGTACCTCGGAACACTCGACCTAGCCGCCGCCGCGACGCAAGAACGTGCCCTTCTCGAGCGAGCCACCGCAGGCCTGCAAGCTCTTCCCGGCCTGACCATCCACGGTCACGCTCCCGAGAAGGCCGCCGTCGTATCGTTCACCATCGAGGGCATTCATCCCGTCGACGTCGCCACCTTCCTCGATGCAGAGGGCATCGCAGTGCGAGCGGGTCATCACTGTTGCCAACCGCTCATGGAACGTCTTGGCGTTCCCGCCACCGCGAGGGCATCCTTTGCATTCTATAACCTTTCCGATGAGGTCGATCGTCTCGTCGAGGCGGTCCGCAAGACCATAGCTTGTTTCCAATAGTATCTCTTTACCCGAAACCCCTTCACGGGTTTCCAAGTTTCCAAACAATCAACCCGCAATAAAGCCCAAACCATGATTAAGAAAACTCTCCTCCTTCTTCCAGCCTTTCTTCTCGTCTTTACCCTTCGTGCCAAGGAAGAAGACGCCAAACCCGCCGGTCCATTCGCCCAACAAACCATCGACCTCGGCGTAGTCGTTTCCGACCTCGAGAAATCGCTGGCCTTTTACAAGGGCGTCGTCGGATTCACTGAGGTGGAGGGCTTCAAGGTCGCAGGCGACTTTCCAAAGATGGTCGGTCTCACGGATGGCGCCCCACTCGACATTCACGTACTCGTGCTCGGTGACGAGAAGACCGCTACCAAACTCAAGGTTATGCAGGTGAAGAGCGAGAAACCCTCCCGCGTCATCAAGCAGCGGCACATCCATACCGCTGCCGGGTTTTCCTACCTCACCATCTTCGTGACCGATGTCGACGCTGTCCTCGAGCGAGCCAAGAAAGCGGGAGTAAAGCCCTACGCTAAAAGTCCGCAACGTCTTCCCGAGGGTCTTCCGCAGGACGTCTGCCTCCTCATGCTCAAGGATCCCGACGGCAACTTCGTCGAGATCGTCGGCCCGCTCACAAAGAAGCTGAAAAAGGCGAAGTGACGGTTTGTTCCGGCGTTTGCGTTCCACCTGCCGTCCCGCTCTCTATCCCTAGTTCGTCAGGGACTTCGGCCTTGTAGGGGGGTGTCTTACTCTATGCCGTCAGTGGCGTGGTTGTAGAAGTAGGTCCGTCCTTCCTTACGCTTCAGGAAGTAAATCCATCTAGAATCCTCGTGGCGGAATAGGTGCGGGAACGTCCCCGGGTTTGTCCAAAGCCAGCCTTTGCCCTCCTTCCACAACCAGAGACCGTCGGCTCCATCGGGTTGGGCGTACAGCCAACCGAGACCGGAGTGGTACAACCAGCCGCTAGAGTAGGGGAGGAAAGCCCCGAACCACGGCGACTGGCGCCAACCCGCTTCGGCTTCTTCTGCTCCGGTCCACCAGGGGTGCTCGCCCGCAGGCGAATTAGGCAGGTTTACGTGTTTGCGTATGCCTTGGGTCTCGCCTGCGGCATTGCGGGCGAAGGCAAGGAAGTAGATTACTTGTCCTAGTTCGGGCGGTTCCGACAGCAGGCTGAAGCTATCTCCCGACAAGGTGGCAGCCAGTCGAACGACCTCGGGGTCGGTGGCATCGATCCGCAGCGTGCTTGACAACAGGAACCCGACCTTCGTCACTGGAGATCCCCCGTCCGTCAATATCCTGCCGCTCAACCGAAGCTTTCCGTCTGCCTCCACGATGCCCGGCAAGGTCCGGACGATAGGTTGATAGACGGGGTCGACGACCACACTTTCGTTTTCATCGGAAACGGAAGTCGCGTTCCCGTCAGGAACGGTTGCGTTGGTATCCTGTGCAGAACTATTATCATCCGGAACCGTGGCGTTTGAGCCCGCAACTGAAGCGTTGTTGTCGGCGGGATCGTCCAAAACGGCTATGGTGAAGGTCTTCTCGAGGCTGGCGGTGTGTTCGTCCGTGGCCCGGACGCGTATGCTGAGGGAGGCGTTTGCCTCGTGATCGAGGCTTGCGACGGATTTCAAGGTGACGTTGGCGAAGGCGTTGAAGAGTTGGTTGAGGGTGGAACCTGAGCCGGCTACCAAAGTAAAGGAGGGAGTCTCGTTGCCGGGATCCGGGCCGTCATGGTTGATCATGCTCCAGATAATGTCATCGAATGAGTTCTCGTGGGAATCGCCATTCTCGGAATTTGCGCCGACGAGAAATGCGCGATCCAATGCGGGAGCAACCCTCAGTTTCACGTTCCAAAAGGTATTGGAACCAGAGTGTCGCAACAACAACCCACCGGCCCAATTCCTTTCAACTACCCCCCACCCGGCCGCATA
>CAZWTI010000008.1:0-3195 GCA_964637065.1 uncultured Puniceicoccaceae bacterium | reverse complement strand
AGCAACTGCGAGTTTACCGACGATCACGACGGCATTTGGATTCGCTACGTAAACAACCTGCGCTTTCATCACAATTATTTCGATCGCTTCAATGACGACGGCATCGAGGTCGGAGCTCGTAAACGAGATCATCAACTTTACGTCTACCAGAACCTGATTTCTCGTTGCGCCCTAACCTTGACGCTGCATGAAATGGAGGCCGACGAAGGCGCTCTAGAAGTGGACAAGGGAAGCGGAATATACGTTACGCGAAACGTGATCGATTTGCGCGGCGGATTGCTCAAGTACCTGCCAAAGGAGCCAGACCCCGCCGGAAATTACCTGAAGACCCCCGGGTCCTTGGCCGGCGACCACGGCAGTCCGATCTGGCCGGATTATTATTTCTACCACAACACGGTGCTACGGGCCGACAATGCTTGGCGCAATCATTACGGATTCGGAATCGGCGGGCGTGGCGTTCGCGGAAATAAACGCGCGTTGCTCAATAATTGCTTTGTCCAACTGAATGGTCTTCCCGGTCTCAACTTCGCCCCTACCCCGCAGAATTACGCAATCGACGGCAACCTCCACTGGAGCTTGATCAAAGGACCGAACTTCAAGGGAGATTTCTTCAAGGCCCAGGGCCGCAGAATGGCGTTTCGAAAAGTGCCTTGGCCCGATGACTGGATGAAGGGCGACCTCTTCGCCGACCCGAGGTTCAAGAGGCTCACGACCGGCTCCCGCGATGCCTACGACCTGACCTTGAGAAAAGGCAGCCCGGCTGAGAATGCGGGAGTGAAGATTCCCGAAGGATGGGTTGATCCGATGCGAGAACTTGATACTGGCAAGCCTGATTTGGGAGCCATTCCGTTCGGTGTTTAACCTTGGCGGGTGGGCGTTCGGGGACGGTTGAGTGGCTTCGGGAAAGGCGAGGGTTGAAAGAGGGGAAGCCGGGTGAAGTTTGCTCGGAATTGTGCCTAGGGTTGACCTGATTGCCCCAATTGGAATATGCCTTAGCGAAATGAGAAGCATTGCCGCATTACTTGTCTTTGCTCATGTCGCGACATGGGCCATGGCGATCGATTTCGAGAAGGACGTGAAGCCGATCCTGGAGCGAAATTGCGCAAAGTGCCACGCCTACGGGGAACGTAAGGGCGGACTTTCAATGGAAACGAGAGACACCCTGCTTAAGGGTGGCGAAAACGGGAAGGTCGTAGAGGCGGGAAACCCCAAGGGGAGCCTTTTCCTGGAACTTCTCAAAGAAAAGAATCCTTCAGATCGCATGCCGCAAAAGGCGGATAAACTACCCGACGAGGAGATCGCCTTGCTGGAGAATTGGGTTAAGGAGGGACTGCCATGGGAAGAGGGTTTCGCCTTTCGTCACCCGAAGGCGCAAATGGCTCCACGTATCGTGAAGCTCCCCCCCGCGACAGGAGGACTGGAGAATCCAGTTGATCGACTCCTCAAGGTTTACTTCGACAAGAAGGGTCTAAAATACCCTGAACCGGTAGACGACCTCACCTTTGCAAGAAGAGCTTATCTAGACATCATCGGCTTGCCGCCGACTCCCAAGCAGTTCGCCGCTTTTTCCGAGGACAAGGCTTCTGAAAAAGCAAACAGGCTGGTCGAGTCTCTTCTCGCGGACAGCGAACACTACATGCAGCACTGGATCACCTTCTGGAACGATGCCCTTCGCAATAGCTACACTCGCCAATATCATGGCGGCAACAGGTACAGGCTGACCAACTGGCTCAAGGATTCGCTAAAGACAAACAAGCCATACGACGAATTCACCCGCCAAATCCTGAACCCAGGCTCAGGCCATCAAGCTGCGTTTCTGGACGGCATCAAGTGGCGAGGGACGGTAAATTCCTCTCAAGTGGTCGAGATGCAGGCCGCTCAAAACGTCGCGCAGGTATTTCTGGGGCTGAACCTAAAATGCGCATCTTGTCACGACAGCTTCATCAACGACTGGACGCTCGAGCAATCGTACGCCTTTGCCTCTGTTTTCGCCAACACCCCGATGGAAAAGCATCGCTGCGACAAGCCGACCGGAGCGAAAGTCCCGGCTTCCTTCGTTTATCCCGAACTGGGCGATGTGGAAGCATCGGCCTCGCGAAACGAACGCCTAAAAAAACTCGCCGACCTCATGACGAAGAAGGAAAACGGTCGGTTTTCCCGTGTAATCGTAAATCGCCTCTGGGCCGCGTTCTTCGGGCGAGGATTGGTTGAACCCGTAGACGAGATGGACCAATCGCCTTGGAGTGAGGACATTCTGGATTGGCTCGCCCATGACTTCTCCGCTAACGGTCACGACCTGAAGAGAACGATGCGCACCCTGGCCACTTCAAAAGCCTATCGATTACCGGCGGCGGAACCCGTCCCCGACCAGAAAACCGAGGATTTCGTCTTTCGGGGACCACTTACGCGCAGACTGCGCGCCGAGCAGTTCCTAGACTCGGTCTCTCAACTCGGCGAGGCGGCCAAACCTCCGGCAAAAAGACCGTCCTTTCAGCGCCACGGCATGCGAAACCTCGATCAGCTTCAGCGAATCCTCGGACGGCCGAAACGTGACCAAGTGGCCACATCCCGCGACAACCGCCCCACTACGCTTCAGGCCTTGGAGTTAAGCAACGGCGCAATCATGCACAAGGCCGTAACGGATGCAGGCAAACGCTGGGCCGGCAGCAAACGTGAGCCGTCACAGTTGACCGAAGACCTCTTCTCCAACGCATTTCTCCGCAAGCCGAACGCAGCGGAAAAAGCCGCTGCCGCCAAACTCCTGGGAGAAACGCCGAACCCTGAAAGCGTAGGCGACCTAGTCTGGGCCCTAGTCCTTCAGCCTGAATTTCAACTTCTACGATAAAGACCATGAAAAAGCGACGCGACTTCCTAAAGACAGCTTCCAACGCAACCCTCGCGGCTCTCGCCGCAGGAGCGCCGCAAGTTTCCCGAGCTGTCGCGCCGGAGAAGACAAAGGCGAAGGCAGACAACGTGATCCTACTCTGGATGGCAGGCGGCATGGCTTCCCCGGACACTTTCGTCCCGAAGCGCTACGTCCCCTTCAAGGTTGGTGTGCCGTTGGAAAAAATCCTCAGCACCTTTCCCGCCATAGACACCGTCGTACCTGAAATAAAGATTACGGAAGGATTGGAAAACATCGCCAAGGTAATGGATCGAGGGACACTGATCCGGACCCACAAGGTCGCCGATCTC
>CAZWTI010000007.1:0-5284 GCA_964637065.1 uncultured Puniceicoccaceae bacterium | reverse complement strand
GCCTAGATTGAAGTAGGCGGAATCGGAATGAGCGAAAAAGAGGCCTGAGACGGAACTGCCGGGATTCATGGCCCGGGATTCCGTGAGTTCGACGCCGATTGTGTTCTTTACGTCAAGAAGTTGCCAAATGACGTCCTTTTCCGTGTGGTCCGGTTGGGACGGATAGCCTGCAGCCGGGCGGATGCCTCGATATTTTCCCTCAATTAGTTCTTCGTTGGAAAGATTTTCATAGGTTCCGAAACCCCACCACTCACGGACTTTCTTGTGCATGTATTCCGCCATCGCCTCGGCAAAACGGTCGCCGAGGGCCTTGACGATAATACTTGAGTAATCGTCTCCCGCATCCTGGAAGGTCTTTGCCAAGGCATCGACTTCGTGCCCCGAGGTTACGGCGAAGGCTCCGAGGTAGTCGGTTCGGTTCGATTCCTTGGGAGCCACATAGTCGGATAGACAGTATTGGATTTGTTTGGAGAGGATTTCCTGCTGGCGTCTAAGAAAATGAAAAGTGGCAAGCTCGGAGGAGCGTGATTCGTCGGAATAGACTTCAATGTCGTCGCCCACGGCATTTGCGGGCCATAGTCCGATTGCGGCACGGCAGCGGAAGAGTTTTTCCGTGAGAATTCGGTCGAGGATGGATTGAGTGTCTTCGAGTAGGGTTCGAGCTTGTTCACCAACCTTTCCACTTTCGAGGATGTCGGGATACTTTCCCTTGAGTTGCCATGACCAAAAAAAAGGTGACCAGTCAAAGTACTCCAAGACTTCCTCTAGTGGAACATCATCAAGGATTGTGGTCCCTAGGCATTCTTGGTCGGGAACATCAATGACTTCGTTTTTCCAATCGGGAGAAAAGGCACGTGAGCGGGATTCGGCAAGTGGAAGAAGTCGTGGTCCTTTGGATTCGGCGTGTTGACGTCTTCGCCGATCTTGGTCTTTACGCAGGGCATCCACATATGAGGCTTTACGCTCATGATTGATCAAGTCGTTGCAAACGTTTACGACAAGAGAGGCGTCCGCGACGTGGGCTACGGGTTCCTCATACTTTGGGGCTATTTTGATCGCAGTATGTGCCTTGCCCGTAGTCGCTCCACCAATAAGGAGCGGAATAGTAAAACCCTGTCGCTGCATTTCTGCCGCATTCCGGGTCATTTCATCCAGCGAAGGGGTTATTAGGCCCGAAAGACCGATGACGTCCGCATTTTTTTCTTTCGCAGCAGTGAGGATATCTTCGCAGGAGACCATTACGCCTAGATCAATTACATTCCAGTTGTTACAGGCGAGGACTACACCCACGATGTTCTTGCCAATATCGTGGACATCTCCCTTTACGGTAGCGATGACCATTGTTCCACGTTTGCCGCCAGAATTGGCGTCTTTCTCCTCTTCCATGAAAGGCTCGAGATAGGTCACAGCTTTCTTCATTACCCGGGCGCTCTTGACGACTTGTGGCAGAAACATCTTACCCGATCCGAAAAGTTCGCCGACGATTTTCATCCCGTCCATGAGCGGACCCTCGATGACTTCCAGAGGGCGACCGAGAGCTAATCGAGCCTCCTCGGCATCCTCCTCGGCATAATCGCCAATTCCTTTGACGAGAGCATGGGCCAAGCGTTCTCCAACGGGTTTTTCTCGCCAAGAAAGGTCAGTGCCGGAGGACTTTCTGCCAGTTGTTTGATCCTTGATGCTTTCTGCGTGCTCGAGGAGGAGTTCGGCTGCGTCCTTTTGACGATTTAGTATAACATCTTCAACGAGATCTCGAAGTTTCGAATCAATCTCGTCATACACCTCCAGCATGCCAGCATTGACGATGCCCATGTCAAGGCCTGCCCTACAGGCATGGTATAGGAAAACGGCATGCATTGCCTCTCGCACTAGGTTGTTTCCGCGAAATGAGAAAGAGACATTGCTAATACCACCGCTTGTACGTGCGTATGGGCACCGGGTCTTGATTTCCTTGATGGCTTCGATGAAGTCCAGACCATAGGATGCATGTTCTTCCATGCCTGTTGCGACCGTGAGGACATTGGGATCAAAAATTATGTCTTCGGCAGGAACCCCGACGTCTTCGACTAGAATTTTGTATGCCCGTTCGCAGATGCGCACCTTGTCTGCAAGGGTTGCGGCCTGACCCTTTTCGTCAAAGGCCATTACAATTACTGAGGCACCGTATCGAAGGGCGAGCTGGGCATGTTTCTTAAATGTTTCCTCACCCTCCTTCAGGCTGATTGAATTGATGATACATTTTCCTTGGGTAACCTTAAGCCCCGCCTCGATGACGGACCATTTGGAGCTGTCGATCATTATGGGGACACGAGCTATGTCAGGTTCAGATGCAACTAGGTTCAGAAAGTGGGTCATGCATGCTTCGCCATCAAGTAGGGCTGCATCGAAATTGACGTCGATGACGTTGGCTCCGTTTTCGACCTGTTGCTTGGCGACGTTCAAGGCTGCATCAAAGTCGTCCGCTTCAACGAGTTTTCGAAAACGAGGTGAGCCTGTAACATTGGTTCTTTCGCCGACCATTAGGAACGGGGCCTCGCTTCCCCTCAGATCCAACGGTTCGAGACCGCTTAACCGCAGGGCGGGTTCCCTTTCTTGTATTTCTCGCGGCTCGTAAACTGCTAGCTTTTGCGTGATTGCGTGGATGTGCTCTGGGGTTGTGCCACAACAACCGCCGGCAAGGTTTAGTAACCCTTCCTCCGCGAAAACCTCAAGAGCCATAGCGGTATCATTGGGGTTTTCGTCGTATCCGGTGGTGGCGAGTGGATTGGGAAGCCCTGCGTTAGGGTAGCAGTGAATCCTGCAGTCTGCTATACGAGAAAGTTCACGGAGGTAGGGGCGCATCGCTTCCGCTCCCAACGCGCAGTTTAAACCGACGCAAAGTGGTTTCGAGTGAGCGATGGAGTGCCAGCAGGCTTCTGTGGTTTGGCCCGAAAGTGTACGTCCCGAGGCATCAGTGATAGTAACGGAAATGATAACGGGAATGCGCCTTCCAAGTTCTTCGAATAGGTCTTCAATGGCAAAAAGGGCGGCCTTGAGATTAAGGGTATCAAAAGTGGTCTCTGGCAGGAGAAGGTCAACGCCGCCTTCTATCAGTGCTATGGCTTGCGCTCGATAAGCCGCTACCAGTTGATCGTAAGTTACGTTCCTTTTTGCAGGGTCATTGACATCTGGTGATAGTGATGCCGTGCGATTGGTTGGGCCTATTGCTCCTGCCACGAATCTTGGACGACTAGGGTCAGCTTTCATGGCTGCGTCGGCAGCTTCCCGAGCGATTTTGGCAGCAGCAATGTTCAAGTCATGAACGACTTCCTCCAATTCGTAGTCGGCCATTGCTATGGAAGTTCCGCTGAAGGTGTTGGTCTCGACAATGTCGCTGCCTGCATCGAAGTAAGCCCGGTGAATGTCCCTTATGATCTCGGGTCGGGTAAGACATAGGAGGTCATTGTTTCCCTTGAGGTCTCTCTGGTGGCTTTTGAATAGGTCTCCCCGAAAGTCGTCCTCTTCCAGATTTTGCTGCTGAATCATCGTGCCCATTGCGCCGTCTAGAAAAACTATTCGTTTTTCCAACAGGGATAGTAGGTCGGCTTCCTTGGGTTTAGCTGTACAAAAGGCTTTCATGCAATTACATATCAATATATCATGATATGTTGATGCGTTATGCAAACCAAAACAAATGTCATAATGTCAGTTAATTTAGTTTTTAGTTTTTTGACTGAATTGCTTTGCTTGCTGGAGACCTAAGCATATCATATTGCCTCTATATTATACTTACGGGACGTAGCGCAGCCTGGTTAGCGCGCCTGCTTTGGGAGCAGGAGGCCGAGAGTTCGAATCTCTCCGTCCCGACCACTCCACTTGTGAACGCCGACGAAATCATTAGGCAGCTTCGTTTGGAGCGACATCCCGAAGGAGGTTGGTTTAGGCGCACATTCGAGTCTGACCAACGGATCTTTTTGGAAAGGGGTCAGCGTTCCGCCTGCACAGGCATATATTATTTACTCTCCAGGGGTGAATTTTCCACATTACATGTCTTGTCGAGTGACGAGACTTGGTTTTTTCATGCCGGTTCCGGAATGGTGGTCCATTTATTTGGACCGAGAAAGTACGAAGAGAAGCGTTTAGGTCCCTCTCTCTCTTTGGGAGAGCAGTTGCAACTGACTATTCGAGCGGGCACGACATTTGCCGTAGAGTTACCTAGAGTTGGGGAATGGTGCCTCGTCAGTTGTACGGTTTGTCCGGGTTTCGAGTATGAGGATTTTTCTTTGGGCGACATTCCGGCATTACTTGAAGCTTTTCCTGACAAATGCGAACTCATCAAGCGTTTAGAAACCGAATGACATTGGATTTTGAGATATTCTCTTACGCAGGTTTTCAATTGTTGCGTTTTGCCTTGCCAAAGTATGAGCAATTGGTCGGAAAACTACTCTGTGAAATGGAGATTGGACGCCAAAACTTTACCTTTTCACACAAGATTAATGGACGTTGGGAAAATTCCTATTTGCCGATTGAGCAAGTGCCTTCCGTTCGATCCGTGATTCAACCTGCCCGTGATGTGGTCGTGGAACAATTTGGGGGAAAATTGGTGGCACTTTACGAGGTTCCGGAAGGTTTTTCTACCCCTCCATTCTGGTTTAATGTCGCTAAACCCGGAGAGTTGACTGGGGTTCATGACCATGCTCGGCAAGCAAGCGTATCCGGTGTTTTTTATCTTCAAGCGCCTTCTCATTCAGGTGCCCTTTTTTTTAGAGCGAATGGCGAGGATGATCTTTTGTTGAAACCTGTAGTGGGAACGGTTCTTCTTTTTCCTTCAGGCTTGAGACATGGCGTACAAAAAAATTGTTCTTGCAAGGAACGCATTGCATTAGCCTTCAACTTATTCACATTCCCCCTGAAAGTTACCAACGTCTAAGGCTGGAGAGTGCGGATTATCAGAAAACCATGATATTTTCCTTGTGAAAAACTTGCGTTTTTAAAAAAAACGAACGATTTAGGTTGCTTCGCATGTGCGCGAAGTCTCTAACCTTCGCTCAGTTTTGACTTTCAATATCATCTAGAACGAGAGACCTTAATTGTTCATGATTCAAGCCAACGACAAATTTGAGGAAATCGAGTCAGCGGTGGTTCGCTTTGCGGGAGATTCGGGTGATGGCATGCAGACCGTGGGAGAACGTTTTACTGACAGTAGTGCGTTTGCGGGTAACGACATAGCCACCTTGCCTGACTTTCCCGCCGAGATACGCGCACCGGCCGGCACCTTAGCCGGTGTTTCTGGTTTCCAGATACA
>CAZWTI010000006.1:0-10043 GCA_964637065.1 uncultured Puniceicoccaceae bacterium | reverse complement strand
CAGATGCGGCCGGCAGGATCCGTTCCCAGCCCAGCCGGGCTACGCAACCCGTTGGCAAACGGCTCGAACTTGCCATCCGGGGTCACCCGGCAGGCCCATCCGCGGTAAACGCCCATAGAGCCCATGTAGGGTCCGCCGGCTCGCCAAGACGTGCGCACGCTGCCACCGTGCGAAAGGTTCAAGGTAAAATAATAGTTCCCCTTGCTGTCGCGAACCGGGCCATGGGCAAACTCGTGGTAATTTCCGTGGAACCCGTAATCGTCGCAAACGGTTTCGAATTGGTCGGCCCGGCCGTCGGCATTGGTGTCCGTGATGCGCGTCAGTTCCGGTTTCTGCATAACGACGAAGCTGTCACCTTTGTCATCCTCGATCCAGACGCCCAGGCATTCGTAAGTTCCCTCCGCGAAGAGCGACCACTTGCCCTTGCGGATGCGCCAGATACCGGCGGTACGGGTGGCCAGCACGATCGTGCCATCCTTGGCCACGGCAATCCCGGTAGCCTCGAACAATTGCTTGCGGCCATAAAGATCCTTGGGCGGCTCCCAGTTTTCGGACCGGTATCCAGCGGGAACTTCCATTGGCTTGCGCCCCAATTGGTCGGCATTGACGACCAACGGTTGCTCGCTCCAGTCCTCAACTGCACCGGATTTGAGGCGGGCGACGATACCACCTGCCAAGCGGGCGGAGAAAACCACGTCATCCTTGGTTGGGCCCACCGTCCATACTCCGTCCTTCAAGACGCCACCTTGCACCTTGGCATCGATCAAACCGTCCATGGATACCTTGAACTTCTGGGCAACCTTCAACCCGCTCAGCAAGGTGATCACGATTTGCCCATCGTCGGTCAACTTGACGCTCTGTTGGATCGCGTTGCGGCCGACCCGAAAGGAAAACACGGGGTCACCGGTTTTCAGGTCGAGGCGATGGCCCTTGAACTCGGCATCGGTGGTAGCCAACAATTCAGGAAAATCCCTATCTTCCCATAGCCAACGCTCGATCGCCTTGTGATCCAAGACATCGGGTTCCTTGAACTCGAAGTCGACCGGCTCCCCCGAAGACAACAAGGGCTGCAAAATGCCGCCACCCTGAAGGAAGACCTTGTGTCCCTGGCCTCGCTTGGAGCCGGGCCGGGCCCTTCCCTTGCGTTCCTCGGAAAGGTTTAGGAACCCGCCGCTCCAGATGTTCCGCACGCCCAGCACACGGGCATCAAAAGTGTAGTTGAAACCGTTGGGTTGGCCGATGTGGAGGGCCCGGGCGCTGGACCCACGCAACGGAGCCCGGAAAACGCGTGTCCGCTTGGTCACGAGTATTTCATTGGCAATGGCAACCAAGGTGCGCGGCACGCTCTTCTTGGCTTCCTTCAGCTCGACCTTCGCCGGCCCGGCCTGACTCTCATCAGCAAGCGTCCGGAGGTAGTGCCAGATGTATTCGATGGCCGGATCGGGAATCACTTCACGGGAATACATCGGCATGATCTTGAGAAAGGGCTGCCCTTTGGTGGGTCCACTTTCGGCAACCGCGAGGGCATCCCAAGAAGTACGCACGGAAGTCGTGTAATAGTTTTTGTCAGCCTTGACCTTACGCTTCTCCCCAGTTTCCGGATAGGCCACTTCACGTTCCCGTGGTTGGTTCAGGAAGAGACCGAAAAGGTTCGGTCCGGTGCGTACGGTGGCATCCTTTTTCTCGACGGCGTGGCATACGATGCAGCCGTAGGTTTCAAATGCCAATTTGCCCTCCGCCACCGCGTCAATTTTCTTTTGGGCGAAAACTGGGAAATGACACAAAAGAAAGATGAATATAATTGATCTAGCCATGACGCGAAAGCTATGTCGTTCGTTGATTTCTGGCAAAGCCAATCGATAAGCGGGCCGTCTTATTGAATTCTACTCTGAACTTTTTTCTGTGCGCACCTTGGCTGGCAATACTAGTTTCGAGCTGAACCTAGAGGTCTTTGAACTGGTTTAGTTATGGACCAAAGGCGATGGAGCAGTTGGGGAGGGCTTTCTTTAGCATGGCCTTCTGGTCGTCGGGGATGGGGTTGCCGTCAAGGTTCAGCAAAATTAGCTTGTTCAGGTCAGTCAGGGGCGTGACGAGGTTAATCCGGTTGCCGTCCAGGGACAGTCGGGACAAGTTGGTAAGCTTCGCCAAGGGACTGATGTCCGTGATCGAGTTGTTGCCGAGGTTCAATTTGGTCAGGTTGGCCAGGTCGGCCAGTGGTGTGATGTCGATGATCTTATTCCCTGCAATATATAGTTCGGTCAGGTTCGTCAGGCTTGCCAGTGGTGTGATGTCGGTGATTTTATTTTCGTTCAACGCCAACCCCGTCAGCTTGTTTAACCCGGCGAGTGAATCGATGTTGCTGACTTGGGTGTTATGAAGGTTTAGCTTGATAAGCCGCGTCGCGTTTTCCAGACCGGAAAGGTCGGTGATTTCTCGGTCCCTGACGAAGAATTTCTGGAGTAAGGCGAGATTTGCTTTGGTTATGGGTCCTGAAGGTTTTCTTAGCGATCCGCGAATAGCGTTCTCCAGTTCGGCATCCCTAAAGGCCAAGAATTCATCTGCATTCGATTTACTTTCGGTGGCTTTCGGGAAGGTGTCATGATTGGCGTCGACTTTTTCCGGTGGCATTTTCTTTTCTTCTACTTTTGATTCTTCCCCTCCCTCGCTCCCGATTGCCGAATTCTCATGGTGCTTTGCGTCATTGTCGTTTCCGCATCCCGCGAAGAGTAACGCAATGCTCAGGCTAATCGATGATTTTTTCATCTTTATCAGCCTATGGTTGTTGAATTGTCGGTCAAGTGCTTGGCGGTTCGGACGGTTGTATCGGGTCATCCACGCACCTAATGTTTGACTGCGGACACTCTCGATCTATGTTGATGACATGAAGACGCTTTGCTCAATCATTATGCTCGTCACTTTCTTCAGTTGCCAAGCCTTCGGAAAGGTTAAGCCCGAACTGGAGGTTGGCTTCACTTTTTGGGAGATGCAGGTGCTTGTCGAGAATCCTGGAAAGGAATTGGAGAGTAACGGGTTGACCAAGGCGAGAATCGAAAGCACCGTGAAAAAGAAGCTCTTGGGCAAGGGGTTCAAGCTAGTCGAGACATCACCCTCCGGCAGTTACCTATATGTGAACGTCAATGAATTGGAGCCGGCGTTTAACGTGAGTCTTGCTCTTAGGAAATTTTCCGGACACTATGGAATTTCTCCGTACAAAGGGATCGGCAAGGTCTTCACCCCCGGACTGCAGGGTGATTACACGACGATAGGCAAGTTCTCCGGTCGTGACCATGAGTACATTTTCTATGCCCTTGGGAAATCCATGGACGATTTCATCTTCGACTATCTTGAGTCGAATCTGAAGTATGAGCTTACTCGCAAGGATAAGGAGTTGAGGGGAGTCGATAAGGTTGTTTACGATGCCATTGAGATGGTGCGGACGGAATCGAAGGAAGATGCCGGGTTCTGGCCAAGATTCCCCAGTCACGTGCAGTGGTGGCTCAGGTATTACAAGTTAACCGGCAACCAAGCCCAAACTCATCCTTCGGCCAAACCCCGGGAACCCAATCAAGTTTCGGGTGCGGTTAAAGATAGTGTTCCCTTTATCCCCGTTAAGCCATGAGCAAGGAGGGTTTCTTCAATCGAAACTTGGAGCGGATGTTCGGTCTCGTATCGCTGTAGTTTGCTTCACCCGCTCTTTTATGAAATCCTCCTCGGAAACCTTGCCCTTGCGATAGTCCTTGGAGAGTGACCTAGCCGCTTTCTGGTTTGAAGTTTCCTTTGGACGAGAACATGAGGCGATGAGGATCACCATGACCAACATGAAAAATATCTTCATGCAATGAAACTAGGGTCAATTTCGCTGTCGTCAATCTTGGGCGAACCACTGGCTCTTTGGATTACCTGCCCTTGACTCCGGCCTATTCGCCGTGAATAACGAACAGAAGTGAAAGCCATTGATCTCGTGAGAATCGCCTTCGGATTTGTTTTTGCTGTAATTTTCATGCCCGGTTGCTCAACCTACCATGAAACCAACAGAATGATGGGTGGATACGAGGAGGTGCAACTTGCGGAAAACGTTTTTCGAATATCTCTGGCAACTGATGGCTACACATACTCTGAGAATCTGACGGATTCGTGTATGTTGAGGTGTGCTGAATTGGTGCTGGAGAAAGGATTCAGGTACTTCTCAATCGTTGACGACTTTAAGGTCGAGGGTGAAATCCTCTCTCATCCTCCCGAAGCTTCCGTTTCCGATGAATCTCCTGAGACTGCCGTGAGCAATAATGACGGGCAAACCTACACCATTTCCCGTCCCGGCGCCACTAACACGATCGTTTGTCATCACGCCTATCCCAACGACGGGTTCGCTTATGACGCTAAGTTCGTTTGCAAGTCGCTCAGGTTGAAACGCCAAAGCACTAAGTCTATACAACGACAAGGAGTTGCTAGTGAGACTAGCGTTTCCCGGCAGGCATCCCCCAAAGGTTCCCGCAGTTTCCCTGAGTTTTTTAAGATTAGGAAAAAGGATGGAGACTCGGCAGATTAATCACCCGATCGAGTCGATTGTTTGCCTTTTTATCGTTTGTTTCGCGTAAATGGCAACATCTCAATTGCCGCGGATTACACGTTGCTGAGCTGCAACGCTTAGCCCACTCTTGGGCAACCATTCCTTTATGCTCTCGGGATTACGCCTGTACATTTTCTGAGCTACCCCAACCGTTATCTTTTCGCGTCCTAATTCATCCGTCATCATCATGGCTTGTTCCAATGCCTCGCGAGGTTTCTCGTCAGACATCCTCAATGCATAGGCTGCCCTTGCACCGTCTAAAACGCTGTCTTCCGGGGCCTTGCGAATCCATTCAGCCGTAGCCTCCAGCTGTTCTCTGGGCATCTTGCCAACGATGCTACCGTACGCAGGTCTTCTAAGGTCGGAATCCAGCGTATTTGCCCATTCGAGAGCTGCACTGGAATCCTGAGTTGCCCAAGTGCCCGCCAGTCGTTCCGCCAAGTCCTTGTTGAAGATCTTGGTTCCACGGAGGGAATCCGCCCATTTGGCCGCTGCCGCAGGTTCACGTTCGGCCCATTCCCTTGCAACCCTACCCGCCACCCTTCCGTTTACGCGGTCGTCGTTGAGATTTCTTGTCAACCACTCGGCGGCCGCGCTCGGATTGCTGTCTGCAATCCTGCCGGCGGCGTGCTCGAACATCCATGACTTAAGGTGCGGATGATCCCTGTTGGAACTGATCCAATCCGCGGCGTGGGATGGGTTTTGACTCACCGCCCGTTTTATCACGTCATCCAGGGCGGCGCTGGCGAAGTTCTTGTCCTTGGTGGTTCGGGCCGTTTCGGTTGCCCAGTCCAAGGCTCCCTTTATCCCACGTTGTTCCACATAGGATTCCCCAATGACGCCGATAAGTCTTCTTCGCAGATGATCGTCCTTGAGGCTGGCCACATACGCGTTGGCGCCTTCCAGGTCTACTCTTCCCCAACCTCTGACCAATCCGTGGTAAAGCCCGTGAACCGGTTTTTTCATGGATTGGACGTAATCAAAAGCGGCTTGAGGGTCGGACTGAGTCCATCCCGACATGGCCCAAATGTGGCCTCCACCGACCAAGTGCGCTTTGGGGTTGTTGTGGATATACTCGAAGGCGGCCTTGCCGTCCACTTTGGCCCAAGCATGAAGAAAAAGACGGTAGTTGTTGTCCGTGTGGTAGGCGCGAGGAGTGTTCTCGAATACTCGCAAGGCTTCGCGGGCATTTTCCGGTGACAGCCTGGCAAGCAAGTCTGCAATCTCGCGGTTGCGGGTCACGAGGTTGCCGCTTGTAAGTGCCGAACCAAGTTTTTCCCTGATTTCGTCTGCCGTCAGCGGGCGAATTGATTCGGACTCCGATTGAACTTCTGTCTCCTGAAGATAAGAAGATTCCAACTTGCTTAGTGAAATATCGCTTATATCATTTCGATGCTTTCCTTTTGATCCTGCCTTCTGCGACTCGACATCGCTTTCTTTTTGGCTCGAAATGCCTCGCTCTCCTTTGTCCAAGTAATTCGTGGTGTTTGGCTGGTCCTGGGGATTTTTTTCAGTTTCTGCATCGATGGGGTCGGTAGGGGAGTCTTCCTGTCCCAAATATCCAACCAAATAGGCTACGGCAATGGTTGCCGACCAGATGGAACCATACAAGACCTTGTGAGACATCAGTTCAGTAGTTACTGCAAATACTATAATGACTTTTGAAACTGTTTTGGGCAAGGCAGTATGTTTCCTCGGCTTTCAGGAGACGAGAGGCGCGAGCAGCAGCTTCTTGCCATGAGGAGCTCCAGCAACTCGACGACTCGATACGAGTTGGCAGGATTCAAGACTAGTTTATTCTTTATTTTGACTATCTTAACAACTTCAGGATTGCGAAACCTCCGATGAGTAGGAGGCAGAAGGCCAAGGCGAGCTTGTTGAAATGCTTATCGATTAAGGCCTTCATGGGTTCCCCGAACTTTGCGATTAGGTAGGCGACAAGAAAGAAGCGAGCCGAGCGACTGACAGCGGAGGCGAGAAGAAACTGAGGAAAACCCATGCCGAGGACGCCGCTGGCGATGGTGAATATCTTGTATGGTATAGGAGAAAAGCCAGCAAGGAATACCAAGGGCCAACCCCACTCTTTGTACCAATCGACAAGATGAGCAAATTTTTTCTCCGAGAAACCAGGAACATAACCGTAAAAGAACTCTTGTACGGCTTCCCAGCCAAACTTGCCGACTGCGTAGCCCGCAACCCCGCCGAGGACTGAGGCTACTGAACAGATGAGGGCGAATTTTAGGGCTTTGCGAAGTGCCCCCAGGCATAGGGGTATTAGGAGAACATCAGGAGGTATCGGGAAAAAGCTGGCCTCTGCGAATGACAGGGTTGCCAGCCATCCGCCGGCAGACTTGCGTTCGGCGAGGGAAAGCATCCAGTCGTAGATTCGGCGAATTGGATTTGGCTTTAATTCGTCCACTTAAGACTTTAGGCGGATGCGTAGACTTCCGGCTTTAGGATGGCCACATGAGGGAGTTGTCGGTAGCTGCCGGCGTAATCGAGACCATATCCGACTACGAATTGGTCTGGAATCCGAAAGCCTGTCCAGTCTGCTTGAAAAGGAGTTTCGCGTCGGTCTGCCTTGTCCAGCAGAACACAGGAACGGACTGACGCGGGCTTACGGAAAAGAATTTCGTCATGTACTCGCGAAAGGGTGTTGCCTGTGTCGAGTATGTCGTCGACGAGCAGGATGTGCCGATCTTTGACCTCGGCTCTCAGATTGCCCAGTATGCGGGGAGCTGTTTGCGGGGTAGTCGAGTTGCCGTAACTGGAAACTCGAATACAGTCGAGTCTTACGGGACGAAGCAGGTTGCGGATTAGGTCGGCAGTAAAGACGATGGCCCCATCGAGAAGTGTGATGAGCAGGATTTCTTTGTCGGCATAATGCTTGTCGATTTCATTGCCGAGCACGGTCACGCGCTGACGGATGGTTTTCTCATCAAGCAGAATCTCCTTTAGGTCGTTGTTCATGGAGAGAAAGTTAGAAGACGGTCGATGCTTGCTTGGGCGGAGTTCGCGTAGCTTCCACCGAAAAGATTGTAGTGATTTAGTTCGTGGTAAAGGTTGTAGAGGGTTTTGCGGATTCGAAAGCCCGGGTCGAGAGGAAAGATACTATTGTAGGCCTCATAGAATTGGCTTGAGAAGCCGCCGAACATATAAGTGAAAGCGATGTCGGCCTCGCGGTCGCCGTAATACGTGGCGGGATCAAAGACGAAGGGCTGGCCATTACTGTCGCATCCTGCGTTACCGCTCCACAGGTCGCCATGCAGTAGCGAGGGCTGAGGCTGGTAGTCGTAGAAAAAGACGGGAATATGGTTTAGCAATTCTACCGTCCCGGCAAAGTTTTTGCCCCGTTTGCTCGCTAGATTGAATTGATGCCGCAGCCGCTGTTCTCGGTAGAAGGAGGACCAATCTTCTGAAGAGGGGTTGGGCTGTGGAGTGGCTCCGATGGCATTGTCACGAGTCCATCCGAAGTGCTCTTGCTTGATTTGATGTAAGTTTGCGAGTCCTTTCCCGAGTTGATGTTGAGAGTTGACGGAAGAGGAGCCCATCTCAATGTATTCCAACACGATATAAGAGCGATTATTGACGATTCCGCTGCAAATCGGTTCTGGAACGCGGACGGTTTGGGTTGAGGCGATCTCAGTTAGACCCGCCGCCTCGGCTTCGAAGAGGGCAAGGAAGTCAGCGGAATTCGCCTTTACGAAATAACTTTTGCCACTTAAGCCAACTAAGCGATGTGTATCATTGATACATCCGCCACTCACGCTTTGTTTTCCCTTTAACTCGAAGGGAAGATCTGTGGCCGAGGCGATTTCCCTCGCTACTTCTTCCCACATGACCGAAGGATTCCCAATGCAGGGAAAAGGTGAATCGTGAAAGGAGTTTTAACCTGACGCAGCAATTTCCTCTTCAATTTCTTCAATTAGATTTCGGCAGCCTTCGTCGAGGAGATCCAAGACTTTTTCGAATCCGGAAGCGCCTCCGTAATATGGATCCGGAACCTCTCGGACGTGGCCCGTCAGAAATTCGCAGAAAGGACGAATTTTGCCGAGGGACTCTTCATTAGGAGCGAGAGCGGAAAGTTCGGAAAAATTGAAATCATCCATTGTTACGAGCATATTTGCTCGGGCGAAGTCCTTGTCGTTGGCAATGCGGGCACTGCCACCGATTGTGAGTTTTCTATCCTTGCCCGCTGCCCGCATACGGGAATCTGGAGGATTGCCTGCATGTTGATCGATAGTGCCGGCGGAGTCACAAGTGATCTTTTCTTCAAGTCCGCGATTCCTTGCCAACTTGCGGAAGGTTGCCTCGGCTGCGGGAGATCTGCAAATATTCCCCCAACAAACGAAAACGATGTGAAATTTGGATTCCGGAGATTCAGGTTTCATGTATCGTAGGACAATGTTTGCACAGAAAAATGGCTAAGGAGTCAACCTTGACGTTTTGGCTAAATTTTCCCATAAATATTGACCGAATGAGCAAAAAGCTCGTAATTTTTGGATGTGGTTATCTTGGCTCGGAGCTTGCTCGGCAAGCGCTCGACCTAGGTTGGGCTGTTGTGGCTCTTACTCGCAACAGTGATACCGCAGCATCTCTGCGTGAGTTTGGCGTGCCTCAAGTGCTTGAGACCGAGCTTGACGGTGATTCTTGGCACAATCAAATTGATGCCACCCAAGATTTTGTCGTGAACTGTGTGGGGGCTGCATCCTCAGATATCGAAGGTTATGTCAAGTCATATGTTGAGGGCCAAGAATCCATTATGAAGTGGGCTGGCAACGGACAGGTAGGAACTTATGTTTTCACTAGCAGTTCATCCGTATATCCCCAAACGGGTCGTCGCCTCGTTGACGAAACCGCTTCCTCGGATGGCGTTTCGGAATTGGGGGGGCTTCTTCTCGCTGCCGAACAATTTGGTTTTCCCGGCGTCGAGTCAATCGGTCGTTCCTATATCTTGCGGTTAGCTGGTCTTTATGGTCCCGGCCGTCACCTTCTTCTCGACACCGTGCGTCAGAGCCAGCCTCTTTCTGGGAACGGAGATCGAATCTTGAATCTTGTTCATCGCGACGATGCCGTTTCTTCGATTTTCTCGGCATTGGGAGCAGGTGAAAGCAATGTTGGCCGTATCTACAATGTTTCCGACGGCAATCATGCAACCCGAGCCGAGATTGTTGAATGGCTTGCCTCCAAGTTGGATGTTGAAGTACCTGCATTTGCAGATGACGATGCTGAGGATGTCCCCAATCGTAAGGTCAGCAACGACCGTATTCGTGACGAACTCGACTGGACTCCTGCCTATATCTCTTTCCGAGACGGCTACGAGGCGATTCTTGCCGCCGGGAACTAATTTCTTCGAAGTCATTTTTCTTCCAAGACACCAAAACTAAACAAAGGATTTTTCTGTCATGGTCGGAGTGGGGAAACTGCTGAAGCAGGCCCAAAAGATGCAAAAGAAGATGGAGGAGGCGCAGGAGCG
>CAZWTI010000005.1:0-2975 GCA_964637065.1 uncultured Puniceicoccaceae bacterium | reverse complement strand
CTGTGCCGGCGTAATAGATCATCCTAAAAGGATCGAGAACGCTGGCGGGCAAAGTCTGCATTGGAAGGGGTGCATGGGCCACGATCTCGGTTTTGCGGGTTACGGGATGAGTACGCAAAATCCAGCCGCCCTTGAAATGGTGTTGCTTGGTCGTGACACGGGTAGAACCTCGCTGCGTTGAATAGTACAACCAACCATCTTTGCCTCTATCAATGCGGCTATGGATTTTTCCAGGCGTGTAGTGACCCGCAGGCAACTGCAAAACCTGCCGCATGTCCGCCAAAATGCGGATTTTACGAGAATTCGAGTCATACTCGTATAGGAAGGCGTTGCCCTCCGGTCCCTTGTGGTCGCCAATTGCGGAATAGTATTTTTCGTCTATGCAAAGGCTTTCGCCCCAGACGGACCAAGGATTACCCGGATAGTCTTGTCCCGGATAGTAAAGGAAGTCGATCTGCGGAGGGGTCTTGGCAATCTTGACGTCGGATTTAAGATTGGGTCCGGGTTGAAGCAGTTTGGGAGAAGTGCCACTATCCACAACCTTGCCACCCGGCAGCTTTGGCGGCCATGAAAGCGACTCCCCAAGCATAGGAGCAGGCAAAGCCAAGATGAGAACAATTTTCCAGATTTTCATTTTTCTTCCTCAATAATCAGTCGTTGATTGGCGGTCACCTTGGAGCGTCGGATTTTCTTGCCGTTTGGAAACTCCACCACAATCGACACCACCTCATGGTCGCCCAAGCCGAAGCTGGCAATTGCAGGCTGTCCACTGGCAAAACCATAGCCAGTGGTGATTTCACGAAACCCGAGCATGTTCCCTTCTGAAGACAAAATGGTCACCTTGGAGCCAACGCCCATTCGATTCATTCGCTTTCCAAGCACACGCACCTGCAACCAATGACGCATCGGACTAATGTTCCTGAGTAGTCGACTGTGGTTTCCGCGATACCAATTAATTAGGAATATGTCTACACGACCGTCGTTGTCGAAATCACCTCCGGGTCCGGCCGGAAAGTAAACCATTGGCTCGTCGAGTGGACCATTGGCGATGAAACGCGGCAGTCCATTCTTCAAGCCTTGGTGACGGAACAGCAAGGGCTTCACTCCGCCATCGGCCCCCAGCCAAGCGGCGCTGAAATAAAGGTCGGGCCAACCGTCGTTGTCAAAATCGCGTATTTCAACATGCGGCGTCTTCTGTCCGAGCCGGGCAGGCAAGCCCACCGCTAGCGTAACGTCTCTGAAACGAGGCACACCGGCATGCAGGCCCTGATTGATAAAAACCTTGTTGCGGGCCCGCTCGTGATGGATGGACAGGACGAGGTCCAGCAGACCGTCTCTATTCAAATCAGCAAAGGCGGCGCCACATGGCCAGTCCTCATTGTCTTCGGGTTCCCAAGCAAAGGTTTTGCTCAGGTCCGAGGGCTCATAGTACTCACCATCGCGACTGAGAAAAAACCGATTGCAGTGGGCGATAAAGATATCGGGGAATCCATCATCGTTTAGGTCACCAACGGCGCATCCCAAACCATAGACGTCCTCGGGCAAACCCACTCGCTTTGTCACGTCGGCGAACTTAAGGTTGCCGAGATTGCGGAAAAGAACTGTGCGACCCGTCTTGTCAGGGCTATTGAACGTGTCTTCGACAACCAAAAGATCCAGCAACCCATCCTTATCGTAATCGAGCACGCCCACGTTTCGGGCAGTACCAAGGGTTAATGGGCATGCGCCACAATCTTGACTGACGTCGATCAATTGCCCGTCGTCGTTTCGAAACAGGTTGCTGCGACGCAATTGGGCTCGTCGCTGCGGGACGTCTTCAGTCAAACCTGTTCGTCCCTTACAATTATTGGCGGAATACAACTCGAGATCACCATCGTTATCCAAGTCGGCGAAGACCGCTCCGCTGGTGCGGGCGAAGAACTCTACGTCGCTTTGTTTGGAACGAAGAAATTTTCCATTGCCGAGGTTTCGGAAAAGACGGTTTCCAGTAGGTCCCTTCGCGGGAAGGTAAGACTCGTTCAATCGATCTGCATATTCGCCGACATAGAGATCGATAAAGCCGTCGGCATCATAATCTCCCCAAGCACCTCCATGTCCCATTATACCCAGCAGGGGGCTAAGGAGACCGGCGGACTCGGTTATGTCCTCGAAGCGAATTTTTCCAGAGACGGATGAAACCACTAGTCCAAGAAGCAACAAGGTGGGAGTGGGAATCAAATTCTTCATTTCCGGAATGACTTCGAAAAGACATCCATTCACACCACGCCAAGACTGGTCAAGGCTGGACGATTAGAGAAAGAAAGATAAAGAAAAGAAGATTTCGCGTTGCCCTGATAAGTTGTTCGCAATCGACAAAGAAAAACTTTTCGCTTTTCAGAAGCCTCCCGGCGCGACATTCCCGGTGAGGAGCTCACAGCATATGCAAACCTACTTGAACCTACTTGAACGGATTCTGGAAGAAGGAGTCCGGCGAGGCGACCGCACCGGCACCGGCACCCATTCGGTCTTCGGCGAACAGATTCGCTTTCCACTCGAAGAAAGCTTCCCACTCCTGACGACGAAGAAGCTACACCTGCGTTCAATCATTCACGAACTGCTTTGGTTCCTGAAGGGCGACGTGAACGTCAAGTACCTCAACGACAACAACGTCAGGATTTGGGATGAATGGGCTGACGAAAACGGTGATCTTGGTCGCGTATACGGAGCCCAGTGGACGAATTGGCGCAAGCCGGACGGTGGCTCGGTCAACCAAATTGAAGACGTCATACACTCGCTTCAAGAAAACCCGGACAGCCGCCGCCACATCGTCTGCGCGTGGAACCCCGGCGAACTGGACCTCATGGCCCTGCCGCCCTGCCATGCCCTCTTTCAATTCTACGTCGCTGAAGGCGGCCTTAGTTGCCAGCTCTACCAACGCAGCGCCGACGTCTTTCTCGGCGTCCCCTTCAACATCGCCTCCTACGCGCTTCTCACGA
>CAZWTI010000004.1:0-22197 GCA_964637065.1 uncultured Puniceicoccaceae bacterium | reverse complement strand
GGTCGTGATGGGAGAATTCGGGCGTTCGCCAAAGAGCAACAAGGCTGGCGGTCGCGATCACTGGGGGTCCTGTTACTCGGTAGCCTTGGCCGGAGGGGGTGTTCCGGGCGGACAGGTCATCGGTTCTAGTGATAAGCTCGGTGGTTATCCCAAATCTCGCCCGCTTGCCCCGCCCGACTTGGCCGCCACCATCTTTCATCAGCTTGGCGTTTCGCACCATTCTGAATTCAAGGATCGCTTGGGTCGTCCCCTTCCCATAGTCGAAGGCGGAACTCCCATTCGGGAGATTGCCGGCTAACTTCCGGAGTTCATTTTCGTTCTAATTTCATCGAACTGATTTTCTCTCCTTTTATCATCCAGTCCCGTTTTTTTTGATAAGCGTCTCTGCTACCTCGAGCGCTTGAACGGTTTCCCTTACGTCGTGGGTGCGGATGATTTCAACGCCTTGTCGAACCGCTTCCAGTGCTGCAGCAATGGAACCGCCGAGCCGATGATTCGGATTGGGGGCTCCACAGAGCCTGTCTATCCATGACTTGCGGGAAGCTCCGAGGAGAATTCCCCAGCGGTCGTCGCGGAAGGTGGATAGATTTTGCATGATTGCGAGGTTATGGGTGAGAGTCTTACCGAAGCCGATTCCGGGATCCATCCAGACCTTGGGGAGGTTACGTTCGGCGAGAGCGGAGGCGCTTTGGTCGAAAAAGGTCCGGACCTCGGCCACCACGTCATCGTAGGCGGGGGCGTCTTGCATGGTCTTGGGAGAGCCTTTTGCGTGCATGATGACATAACCGGATTGGTGGTGCTCAGCGAGGTCGATCAGGGAGGAATCTGTTCCGCCGGATACGTCGTTGATTACATGGGCGCCTGCCTTCAGGGCTGCTTTGGCGACTGTTGGTTTCGTGGTGTCCACGGAAAGTACGAATTCGTCCTTTGGCAACGCTTCCACGACGGGTATGACGCGACGAAGTTCTTCTTCCACTGTTATGGACTCGCTGCCCGGACGGGTGCTTTCGCCCCCGACGTCGATGAACTGAGCTCCTCCCTCCAGCATTTGCTCGACACTTTCGACAGCTCTTTCGGTCTCAAGGTGCAAACCGCCGTCACTGAAGGAATCAGGCGTAACGTTCAGGATGCCCATTACCGCAGGGTAACGAATGCGGAATGGCTGTCCGTTTAAGAGGTGATCATTCATTGTTCCTTTTTAGTTCCTCGTAGGTTTTCGTTAACTGCAAAAAAACCTTGTTCGATCGCCTTTGCCATCCGATCTCCGGAATCGCTTGCAAATTGGCGACTTCTCGGCCCGAACCACACAAGATGATTTCTTCAAATGCGTTAAGTTCTTCAACACTTGGTGAACCCCTCCTTACTTGGAACCCGGTTAGCTCTGTAAGAATTTGTCCTAGGACGATGCCCGGCAGAATCTCATTCTCTGGGATCAAAAGCCTGTTGTCTGTACTGAAGACAAGGTTAGAGGTTGCGCTCTCCAGTACCAATTCATTCTCAGGATTAACGAGAATAAAGTCTTCGTTCGAAAGATTTATTTCGTTTAGCCGCCCGTAGAGTTCTTTTTCAGCCGTGGATTTTGCTTCGGGTAGGGGACGCTTATGTCGGAGGAGCTTCCCGATTATGCCGGAACCGGCGGGGTTGGCGAGTCGGCAGGATAGTCCGAGGCAATTCTCGAATAGACAAATGCGAATTAGATACGGTGCGACCATAGGACTCGATCTTATGAAGTCGGTCAGTTTCTTGCGGATTTCGGATTGGTTTGCGACTGCTTCTAGACCAATCAGTTGGGCTGATTCCTCTATGCGGGTTAAATGAGGTTCGAGAAAGAGTGGGAGGGGCGGTTCACCCTCCACGCGCATAGTGGTGAAGACCCCGCGAAGACCCCAGGGTTCGGGATGTTGGACGGACGAACCTTCCCTATCCCAAGCAATAGCGAGTGACGTTGGCGATGATGGCATGCCCATGATTGGTTAGAAAGGATTCCGGATGGTACTGGAACCCAAACAGTTTGCGTTCGCAATCCTCGAAGGAAAGGGGAACGTCTCGAATCCGGTCGGTCGCGGTAATCCTCATGCCGGCGGGAAGATTTGCAATACTTGAGGAATCCACCTGCAGTGAGTGGTAACGTCCGACCTTTATCGGTGGTTCTATACCCTGATAAGTGACAGTCTCCGGGATCGTCTCAATTTCGGTTTCCACGCCATGCAGGACTTGCGGTTGTCGGACGATGCAAGCTTCTTCTGATTCAAGCATAAGTTGAAAGCCTAGGCAGACGCCCAAGATGGGTTTTCTTCCTCGCCATTCACGGTAGATGGATTGCGTCTCGGGATAGTGGTCGGGGCGTCCCGGGCCCGGCGAGAGCACGAGCATTTCTGCATTCGAGCAGCAGGTTTGCGCATCTAATCGATCACGCACCACGACGTTTCCAAAATCCGAAAGAATGTGTTCCAAATTGCGGGTGAAGGAGTCCTTATGGTCGACAAGCAGAATCATTTTAGAAGGTCGAGGAGGGCGCGGGCCTTTAGCTCGTTCTCTTTGTACTCGTACCCCGGCGTTGAATCGACGACGATCCCTCCTCCTGCTTGTGCAAAGCAACGATCGGAGGTTGCCACGAGGGCTCGTATGATAAGGTTTAGACGTAATGAACCGTCGTCTCCGATTGTGCCGAAGCTTCCCGTGTAGGGGCCGCGAAAGCAAGGCTCGAGACTGTCTATAAGCTCCATTGTTCTGATCTTCGGACAGCCCGTGATTGTGCCGCCCGGAAGGATTCCGCGAAGGATGTCCCTGAGTTCGACGTCGGGCCGCAGTCGACCTTCGATGGTCGAAACCAAGTGGTATAGGTGGGAGTAGGTCTCCACCTCGCGAAAGCGGGCGATCCTGACGCTTCCCGGTTCACAGACTGTCGAAAGGTCGTTCCTCTCGAGATCGACCAGCATGTTGTGTTCGGCCACTTCCTTTGGATCGGACAGGAAATTTGCCACGACTTCTCGCTCGCCTCGGTTTTGTTCTCTTTCGTAGGTACCGCCGATAGGGCGAGTGATTATTCTGTCGCCTCGCTTGTCGATGACTGCCTCGGGAGAACAACTTATGATGGTAAGGTCCGGGAGATGCAGAAGGAAAGCCTCGGGTGAAGGATTTGAAGCGTGCAGTCTGCAAAAGGCACTTGCGGGATCAACTTGAGTTCGAGCCTCATGTCGTTGAGAAATCTTTATCTGATATGTTTCTCCATCGAGAATGGCTTCGCGGGCGATGGCGAAAATTTTCGAATATTCGTCAAAGGATAGGTTGCATTTTATTTCCGTTGCCGAAACCTCTTTTTCCGTGGGGATATTTTTTGCGAAAAGAAGGCTGAGTTCGCCCTCGCGATCAGGTAAGATGGACTCGATTGAAAGCGTTTTTTCATCCGCACGGATGATCGTTTGCGGTCTCCCGAAAAAACCTTCCGGTACTGAAATGTCTCGACTTGCCTTGAGCTTGAGACCTGCGTGAGCGGCGAGGAATTCGTACCCGAAGAACCCGACCCAACCGGAGAACGAAAGTCCCTCGCCGCAAGTCTTTTCGGCCAGCTTGCCGACTTGTTCATCGGCTTTGCCCGACTCAAGCGTCATGGTATCCTTGAAGTCCATATAAACTACGTGACCCCCTGTTGGTTCGCTCCCCACCATGAACGAACCTTCCAATGCCGACAGGCATGCCAGAGGATGCAGCACTTCGATTTTCTTCATGGCAGCAGGTCGAGCATTTGCCCAAATCTTCCTATCCGAATCACGCCTTTGGGCAATTCACATTCATTCTTGGAGTAAAGCATGCTCTGCCAACCTGCGGACAAGGCGCCTTGTACGTCCCGTGAATAACTGTCGCCTAAATGCAGCATTTCTTCTGGTGCAGTTTTCAGAACCTTTTCCACCTCCCGGAAAACTTCTATAGCGGGTTTTTCGAACCCAATTTCGGAGGAAATGAACATTCCTTCAAACAGGTCAGAAGCTCCAAGGTCTTTCAGCACGGTGCGAAGACGGGAGTCATTGTTGGAGAGTACCGCTAAACGATAACCCCGAACCCCGAGTTCCGTGAGAGTTTCGATAACCCCTTCCGCAAGTCGCCAGCATTTGCCTGTGGCAAAAGTTTCCCAGAGTTCCTCGAACAGTGAATCGTGGATTTCCGGAGGACAGAGTGTCTCGAAGGTTTTGCTCACCACCCTGCGCCAGAAGCCTTGTTCGTCTCGAGGGAAGAAAGCCTTTGCTGACTGCGTCTCTGAAAAAACCGTGTGAAAGCGCAACTCGATCTCCTCATCCTTTGCGTCGTATCCCTTTTCTCGCAGTGCTTTTGCGTAGATGGCGCCAACGGACGGCCACGGTCGCATAAGCGTCCCCGCAGCGTCGAAGGTGATGGAACGGACTTCCCGCATTAAAAAGCAGAATTAAATGGTGATGTTTTCTCGATTGGTTGAAACGCTGTTTTGCGCAAGAAAGATGGGAGACGTCGAAAACTGGAAAAAGTCGAATCATGCGAGTCTTTCCGAAAGGGCAAGGATTTACGGTGGGGCTTCTCGGAGTCTTGGCCTTGGCATGGTTGTGGCCTGAGGGTGGTCGCGCAGGTGGCGATTTGTATGTCGAATACACAACGAAGGCAGCCGTCTTTATAATCTTTCTTTTGCAGGGTCTTAATCTTCCTCTTGGGCAACTACTGAGAGGATTCAGCGATTGGCGTCTGCACCTCTTCGTACAGCTTTTCGGCTTTGCGTTCTTCCCCTTGGCTATGTTGGGCATGGTCGCTTTGGGGATTGTTCCGAAAATATGGGCTCCCGGCTTCCTCTTCCTCGCCATCCTTCCCACGACAATTTCGACGGCTATCGTCTACACTTCTTCCTCAGGAGGCGATTCGGCCGGAGCCACCTTCAACGCTACTTTGTCAAACCTTCTTGGGATTTTCTTCGTGCCGGCATGGTGCGCCATGTTCGTTTTTCCTCAATTGACTAATGCCATGAACGGTGGTTCTGCGGCTAATTTTTTCACTGAATTCCTTGCCAAGTTACTTGTCCTTATCGTCATCCCCCTTTGCATTGGCATGGCTGTTCGCCCTTTCTTCGGCAAAAAGTCGCAAGAAATGGAAAGCGTTTTGCGGAAAATGTCATTCTGTTGTGTCTTGTTCATTGCTTTTGCCGGCTTTTGCCAAGGTTTCCTCGGTGTATCTACGATTGCGGAAAGAGCTTCATGGTGGCAGGCGTTGGGTTGGTCGTTGGTTATTTTGGCCGGGGTGAAGTTTGTTGCTTGGTATGTTCCGAGTTGGCTTGGTTTCACCCCAGCTCAGCGTCTTGCAGCTTTTTTCTGCGGGTCGCAGAAATCCTTGGCTGTAGGCTTGCCCATGGGGCAATTGCTCTTCGGTCTCGAGCATCCTCAGTTTTTTACCCTGATGCTGCCGCTGATTATTTATCATATGATTCAATTGCTAGTCGGCGGGATCATAATTGGGAGAGCCTCGACAAGTGTTGATTGATTAGGCGTTTCCAAGCTTTTCTTTATGATTGCCCGCGGCAGGTTTTCTCGTCTTTTTCAAGTCCCGTGATTTGCAAGACTTTCAAGCAAAAGGAAAAGATGCGAGATGCTAGTCGAGCAGCAGCGACTGTGCTGGACAAGCTTTGCTCCATGGTCGAGCCCGGCCTTTCCACCTTGGAACTTGATGAGGCGGGGGGCAGGATCATAGAAGGATTCGGTGTCGAAAGCGCCTGCAGAGGATACCGTTCCGGATCCAAGGTTTTCCCAAGCTATACCTGTCTCTCCGTTAACGAGGAAGTGGTTCACGGCATCGGTTTAAGCGATAGGGTTCTCAAGGAAGGCGACGTGATCTCAGTGGACGTCTGTATCCGTTGCGATGGCTTTATAGGCGACAATTGTCGAACCGTTCCGGTGGGCACGGTTTCTCCTGAGGTGGAACGTCTTTTGCAGGTGACTGAGGAAGCCCTGTTTCTCGGCATAAGGCAAGCCGTTCACAAGAACAGAGTGGGGGACGTTTCCAATGCCGTGCAGGAACACGTAGAGAAAGCAGACTTTGCTGTGATTACTAATTTCGTAGGGCATGGCGTTGGCAAGTCCCTCCACGAGGAACCGCAAATTCCCAATTTTGGCCGTAAGGGTTCCGGTCCGAAGCTTAAGAAAGGCATGGCCGTTTGCATCGAGCCCATGGTGAACATGAAGAGTCCGAAGGTTAGCATGGCGACCGATGGATGGACGGCCTTGGCAGTGGACGGTTTGCCTTCCGCCCATTTTGAGCACACCTTGCTCGTCGATGAGGGTGATGCCGAAATCCTAACGATTCCGGAGGGATTTGAAAAGGCCGAGCCTTTCTTTGCTCGGGAAGTTGCCGTGGCTTGAGGTCTTTATCTCTTTTTCAAAATGCTGAAACTTCTCGCAGACTCCGTTTTTTCTTTCGACGTGGAATGGATACCTGACCCCAATGCGGGGCAGATTCTTCATGGGGCGGAATCCTCGGATGGTCCCGGAGAGGTCGCTCGTAGTTCCTGCGAAACCCTTTGGGCATCTGCTCGATCAGAAGATGATGAGCCTGACTATCAGCCATACCTCAAGACCATCCTTTGCCGTATAGTTTCCCTTGCCGGCATTCTCCGAGAAAAAGTGGGAACTGGTGAACCGAGCCTCAAGTTGGTTTCTCTACCATCGAACCCGGAAGACTCTGCAAAGGTCGAGGAGAAAGCAATCCTGACCGCCTTCATGAAGTCCGTTGGGCGTCGGAAGCCACAGCTTGTCGGTTACAACTCTTCTCAGGCGGACGTGCCGATCATAATTCAACGTGCGATCGTGAACGGTTTGCCTGGTTTCGGTTTCTCCGATCGTCCCGACAAGCCTTGGCTCGGGGTTGATTATTTCGATTCCCGAAACAGTGACTATAACGTGGATCTTGCGGATGCTCTCGGTCGGTTTCGGGATAAACCGACGCTGCATCAGGCCGCCACTCTTAGTGGTGTTCCCGGCAAGATCGACGTCAGCGGCGGATCCGTGGCCGACATGTGGTTGGAGGGACGCTTGCCAGAAATCGTTGAGTACAATGAGTTCGACGCCTTTACCACTCACTTGTTATGGGCCCGTGTAGCACACTTCTCGGGATTGCTTTCCGGGGAAGCCTATCTACGCGAACAAACGCTCGTCCGTGAACTTTTGGAGGAGGGAATTGCCTCGGGGAAAACCCACTTGGAACGGTTTGTTGACGAATGGGAGCGACTCCTAGCCCTTACCGGCCAGAGCTTCTAGCCGTTTGGCAAACCCATTTTAGGTTTGTCCATGTGGGTGTTTTCCGGTGCATAGGCTCGTTTGGCTTCCGGCAAGGAAGTCATTTATTTACAGACTGTATACATGACTGATTCATCAACAGCCGAAGCCGCCCTCAAGCGGTTAAAGAAAACGCACACCGGCCTTTTGGCCGAGATTCACAAGGCCATTGTTGGGCAGGAGGAGGTTATCGAGCAATTGCTCGTCACCTTGTTGGCTCGCGGGCACTGCCTGCTCACGGGCATTCCCGGTTTAGGCAAGACTTTGCTCGTAAAGACAGTGTCCAAGGCTCTCGACCTTTCCTTCAAGCGAATCCAGTTCACTCCCGACCTCATGCCTGCCGACGTGGTGGGTTCCGAGGTCGTGGACGAGGATCCCGATACCGGTAAGCGTGCGTTCAGGTTTTCCGCAGGGCCGATTTTTGCAAATGTGGTGCTTGCGGATGAGATAAACCGCACCCCGCCCAAAACACAGGCTGCCTTGCTGGAGGCGATGGAAGAGAGGCAGGTTACAGTTTCGGGCGAGACTCGGCAATTGGAGCAACCCTTCTTCGTTCTGGCTACCCAAAACCCAATAGAGTTGGAAGGAACTTATCCATTGCCCGAGGCTCAACTCGACCGTTTCCTTCTCAATCCCATCATTGATTTCCTTTCTCAAGAGGATGAAATCCGCATGGTGTCGGACACTACCGGTACACCTACCGAGGAGGTTTCCGTGGTGCTTGACGGTGATGATATCCAGACATTGCAAGGACTCACCCGGGAACTGCCCGCTTCCGAGAACGTTGTTTCTTATGCCGTGCGCTTGACTTCGGCTTCTCGTCCATCGTTGCCCGATTCCGACGAGTGGATTCGTAAGCACGTGAAGTGGGGCGCAGGTTCGCGAGCTTCACAGGCGCTTATTCTCACGGGGAAGGCCAAGGCTTTGCTTGACGAACGTCCAAACGTGTCCTGCGAGGACGTTCGCGAAATGGCCAAGCCGGCGCTTCGCCATCGGATTCTTCCGAGTTTCTTGGCCGAATCCGAAGGCATTACCTCTGACGACGTTATCGATCGCCTGCTAGACCAAGTTTCCGAATCAGCCTAAGCCGGCATGGCCGTAGAGACGGAACTGCTGGATCCCGCCTATTTGGCGTCGATTGAGGATTATTCCTTGCTTACGCGCATCGTGGTGGACGGTGCCTTGCCGGGTATCCACCGGAGCCAAAGGCATGGACGAGGCAGCGAGTTCTTTCAGTATCGCGAATACACCCGAGGGGATGACTTGAAGTTGATCGACTGGAAGGTTTTCGCAAAGCGTGGGGAGCTCGTGGCCAAAAGTTTTCACGAGGACACGAGCCTTACTTGCTACCTAGTGGTAGATGCCAGCGCCTCTATGGGTTATAAGGGTACGAGAGCAGTCTGTGACAAGCTTCGTTATGCTTCCATGTTGGCAGCATGCTTCGCCTACGTCGCCAACAGGCAGGGAGATCGCGTGGGCCTTTTCGCCTATTCCGACGAAGTCAAGCAATGGGTGCAGCCCCGTAGCGGAACCGCTCACTTGAATCGTATCTTCTCCTCCTTGTCTGGTCTCAAGGCCGAAGGCGCAAACGACCATGAGACAGCATGGGATGCCCTTGCGGGAGGACTCCCCGGAAGGTGCTTGGTCGTTTTCCTTTCTGACTTCCTCGAGGCGGAAGACGAGTTGCCCGATCGGCTCCGATTCGCGATGTCCGCACGATACGAGTGCCTGTGCCTGCAAACCCTCGATCCGGACGAGATCGACCTGCCCAGTTCGGAGGCCCTGCGTTTCTCCGAGATGGAGGGAACAAAGGAAGTTTCCACCTCTCCACCTGCCATTCGCGATGAGTATGCCGCTGATATGGATGATTTTCTCGAACGACTGAAGGCCAACCTGGCTTCCGTCTATGTCGAGTCCGAGAGCCTCTCAACCGCTGACCATCTTGGTCCGGCTCTCCATCGTTTTCTTGGTATGCGCTACAGTTCGCTCTAAAGGCAAGAAATGGTTTTTGGTACGCTTCTTTTAATGAAGGAACTCCTTTTTTTCGTTTTATGCTGACCTTCGGACAACCATTGGCCCTTTGGGCTTTCGCCGCCGTAGCCTTGCCCGTCTTGGCCCACATGGCCTACAGGCAGGTTGCCCAAAGGTATCCTTTTCCATCCCTCCGGTTCATCAAGCCTGCGCGCATACCGAGGACGGGCCGCAAGACCCCTACCGATTGGCCCCTTTTGTTACTGCGAACTTTGCTCTTTGCAGCCTTGGCGTGCCTGATGGCTGATCCCTATTGGAAGGAAGCCCCTCGCCCCGGTACTGGTGGCACGGGGCGTGAGACAATAATCGCCCTTGATCTTTCTCCGAGCATGTCCGGTTGGGGTGGGCTAAATGAGGCCAAGGAGAAGGCTGTTGCTTTGCTCGGTGAAATTGAGGGTAGCGTCGGCTACGTGAGTTTCGCTTCAGACGTCCTTGCCGAGGTTCCACCCTCCGAGGACAAGGCTTCGGTGCGAGCTGCCGTCTCAAATGCCGTAACCGACCTTGGTCGAGGCAACCCCCAAGCCGGTATCGACCGGGCTGCCAAGCTCTTTTCGACCGAGGCGTTGGAACGGCGTATCGTCATCTTTTCGGATCTTCAGCGTTCGGATTGGCAGGCCGCGTATCGCAGGCTGGACGAGGAAGGTGTTTCCGTGAGGTTGATGCCAGTCGGGCATGCCCGCAAGACTGGGTCGAAGCGGGAGGGCAACCTCACCTTGTCCGAGGCGAAGGCTGCTCCCGCAGGCTTAGGCAAGGTGCGGGCATGGGCGGTGATTCGGAATTCGTCCAACGTTCCAGTGGAAGCGACCCTTTCTGTCGAGGCAGGTGGTGAGATTCGTGAAAGGAAGTCGGTTACAGTTGCCGCCAACGGAGCCGCTCAGGCTCAGTTCATTCTACCCGAGGGAGATTTTGCATCCGCCGTGCTTTCCTTGGTTGAAGAGGATGAATTCGTCGCGGACAACATCCGTCATATTTGGCTTAAGGCTCCGCCGCCCCGCCGTTTTGGTTTTTGGAATTCCACCACCGAGGACATACAGACCGTGGAGGAACGCGAATTCCTTCAGGTTGCGGTTGAGAGTGCGGGAGACAATGGTTGGAATCGGTGGATGGCGGTGCAGGAAAATGCGGATGGCCTTCGAATCGGAGACCTGACGAGCGAACTGGATCTTCTCGTCGTAGCCGGTCTTGGGCCTTGGTTTGAAGAAGAGAAGCTGTCCGCAACCGTGAAGACTTTCCTTGAGCGTGGGGGTTCGGTCATCATTACTCCTTCGGAACCTTTTGCCTCCTCGGTTTCCACATTACGCAACACCGGGATTCTCGACGTTGACTTCGTTCGTGTCGTGGGAGGGGCGGGTTCTTCCCGAGAACCTTTCCGCGTAACGGCTCTGGAACCCGGTTCCCATCTTGCGAAAACATTTTCGGGCAAAGCCGCGCGGGATCTTTATCTGACGGGTATTTATCGATACGGCTTGGTTCGCCCTAGGGAAGAATCCGGCATTTCTGTGCCTTTGAAAAGCAAGGAAGGCAATCCGTTCGTGCTGCTTCGGGAAATATCGGGCGAGGGAAAGCTAATCTTTTTCCCGTTTCGTCTCAACGTAGGCTGGAGCGACTTGCCCATGCGAAATAGTTTCCTGCCGCTGCTCATGGAACTTATCCGAGGCGAGAAGGGAGCTCCCGATCGTTCATGGCCTCGTCTGGAACCCGGGGAAACCCTTGTCGACGGAGAGGAGACCTTCCGTGCGGAGGAACCGGGAACCTTTCGCTTTCGAGACCGTTTGGTTGAAGTAGCTCTTTCGTCTTCGGAGAGTGTGCCTGAGGTTTTCGAGACTTCCGAGGCCGGTGAGAGCTTGGGTGTGGGAAACGTATTGGGAAAAGTGACTACTGGAGTCGAATCCACCGAGGGAGAAGATTCAAAGTCGTTGTGGTTGTGGTTTGCAATCGCCGCGGCTCTTCTATTTATTTGTGAAAACTTATGGTCCCGTCCGCGAATCGGCGTGGAAGGCGAAAAACAACCGGCAAATGCCTGAATTTCTTTACAGACTTCGGAGGGAGGCGCGCTTAGTAGCGTTTTCAAGGATGAGTATAGCTGTGGCCGCCGCCTTCGTGACCTGGCCCGCGCTTGCCCTGCTTCTCGACGCCTATGATGCTGCTTTCCCCATTCTGGAGGTGCAGGCGGCGAGGTATGTTCTTGCGGCGTTGGGCGTAACCGCACTTGTTTTCCTCTTCCTTTCTTGGCGCGCCTGGTCCAAGCGCCCGAGACCCGAGCAGGTCGCCGTCGACGTGGAAAAGGGAAATCCCGAGTTGATGGACGTCCTCAACTGCGCGGTTGACCTGCATCGTCGCAAGAATGGCGACTACACCTACATGGAGAGTCGGGTTGTGGACGAGGCGGAGAAACAAGTCGCCGGAATCGCTTGGGAACGAGGAGCCCGCCCCGGCGGTCGTTTCTGGGGAGCGGTGGTGATTGGTTTGCTTGTCGGGAGCATGCTCACCGCTTGGAGCTTCGATCGTAGCCCGTTGCAAAAGACCTTCGATGCCCTTTCCGATGAGCCAGGTCTTTCGGTCTTCACGACCAAGACGGGTGAGGTTAATGCCAAGGAGAATCCTGGCAGTCATGAATATTCGCGTACTACGGACGTTTCCGTGTTCGCCGACATCACTCGTGCCCACCGTGATGAAAAGAAGGCCTTCATCGAGTTTGAGGAAGATGGCGCAACCAAACGCCTGGAGATGATGGAGACGGCCACCTTGGGTCGCTTCGAGTTCGTCGTTCCGGGGCTGGACAAGCCTTTTCGTTATCGTGTCGTTACCCTGTCTTTGGAAGGTGAACGTCAGACCTTGACCCCTTATGATCCGCCGTCATTGGAAGAGGCTCGCTGGAAAGTTCAGCCTCCGGCCTATGTGGGACTTGATCCCTTCGAGCGCGTTGGTTTCGGCCACGAGAGCGTACCTGAGGGAAGCCAAGTTCGCCTTTCCGTCTCCGTTTCCCCGCAACCCCCGAACGTGAATGCCGTCATTCTCGCAGACGTCAATTCCAGTCGACAACTATCTCGGGATGAGAAAGGCCTTTTTCGTCACTTCCGCGTTTTGCGGAAGGACTGGAAAGGTCGTCTCGCCCTCAGTGATGCAGATGCCTCCAAACGCGAACCAGTCGAGTTCGAGGAGTTCTCCTTCTCCGTCATTCCCGACAAACCTCCCGTGGTCGAGATTACCGAACCCGCGAAGGATCTCGAGATTCCCTCAGACGGCCAGCTTTTGGTCGAACTCTACTCAGCCGACGATTACGGCGTCGCCCAAGCGGAAGTCGTGGTGTCTCACGCCGGCGACAAGAATGTCTCGGACGTCTTTGTCAAGCCCGTGGAGAAGGAGAAGACCTTGTCCTACGTTCTTGATCTCAGCCAATTGAGCTTGGCCGTGGGTGACGTTGTTTCCTATCACGCCGTGGTCACAGACAACAAGGAACCCGAGGGCCAAAAGGCTCGTTCCGAGATTTACTTCATCGAGATTTTGCCACCTGAGGGAGAGGAACTCGAGGCTGACGGAGGCGAAATGGAAGCCGAGCAAAAGGAAATTCCCGTTCGTGACTTCATCAACCGTACCAAGCAAATCATACGTTCTACCTACGATGCGCTTGGCGAGGAAGGGGAGGAACGTGAACGGCGCTCCATCGCCCTTTCGGCTGATGCTCTCGGTCTCAAGCACGACATGACGAAGGTTTATGACGAAAATGAGGGCAAGTTTCCCTCCATTGACGGCATCGACCTTGGGGAACTCCTCAACGAGGCCACTTACCATATCGAGCAGACCGAGATTTTCGCCGGCGACTTGGAACTGGAGGAATCCCTCGTGCCTTCGGAGGAGACTCTTCGCAAGCTCGTCCTTATGTATGCCCTCCTTCGCAAGCAGCAAAAGATGAAGGCCAAGGGAAAGGGAAAGGGAAAGGAGCAGGAGGAAACTGCCGAGAAACAGGAACCTTCCGAGGAGCAAGGTGAGCAGACCGACCCGGCAGAAGAACTGGAGAAGCTGAGCGAAGCGCTGGAGCAAGCCCGCGAACTCAAGGAGCGCCAAAACGAATTGAACTCCAAGCTAGGTCGGGCCGCGCGCAATGGACGCAAGGGAGAACCCAATAAGGAGCTCTCCAAGGAACAGAGTGAAATTCGCGACGATGCCGAAAGTCTTCGCGACGATCTCTACGGGGATTCCGGCAAGCTCGGCGACGTACGTTCACTCGATCGCGCAGGCGAGGAGATGAGGGACGTCGAGGGTGAGCTTGGTCAAGACGATCCTGCGGAGGCCAAACCGCATGGTGATCTTGCCGCCGAGGCTCTCGGAGATGTCATCAGCGAAATCGAGGGCAAGATGTCCGCCATCGCCGCCGGCATGATCGGCCAGCTGGAAAAAGAAGGTAAGGGACTTGCCGAGAGGCAGCGGGAAAATGCCAAGCAGACCGAAGGCGCCGGAGCAGGTAAAGGCGAACCTCTCAAGAAGGAACAGGACGGCATCAACCAGGAGGCCAAGGACTTGCTCTCCAAGATTGAGCAGGCCGGCATGGCCTTGCGCGACCTTAATGAAAACGCTACCGAGGATCTCTTCCGTTCTGCCCGGGAAGCCCGTGGCAACGGCATCGAGAAATCCGGCAAGCGCGCGTCCAACGCGCTCCTCTATGAGGCTTTCCCGCAAGCCAAGCGCGAGGAGGATAAGGTGGCTCGTGAGTTGGAAGACATCTCGGAAGATCTCGCCGACGTTAAGCGCAAGTTGCAGAACCAAGGCAATTCCGCCCTTCGCGAGCTTGCGGAGAAACTCCGCGAAACCCAACGCGAATTGCCGGGTATGGGCGCCGAGGAAATGAAAGAGCGCAGTGAGGAATTGGCCAAGGCCATCGGCAGTTTGCCGAATGCGGAGAGCGACGAGCGGGTGCAGAACCTTACTAGATTCTTCGAGCAGGTCGCCATTACCGAGAATCCAACCCAAGCTCGTTCCGCGGCATCCGCCGCCGTGGCCGAGGCTCTCGAGCTGGTCGAACAGTTTTTCTGGAAGGAAGCCGTCGAGGAACGTCTTCGTCGAAACCACGAGACGACCTCTGCGCCACGCAAGTACAAGCGGCAGGTCGAGGAATACTTCCGTCGCATAGCGGAAGGGGAGTAAGATGGGTTTTGATTGGCCCGCTCCTCCCGAGTGGTTGGGCGTAGCCGGCCTCGTTTTGTTGGCGGCCGCGCTTTATCACTTTTCTGGTTTGCGGGAAGCGGCTCCCAAGCCGACGCGACGAATGGTGGTTATCCTAAGGTCGGTCGCCTTGGCTCTTCTGGCATTTCTGCTCGTGCGTCCATATTGGGAAACCAGTTCGCCCGATGCCGATCGTTACAGAGTGGTTGCCTTGGCGGATCTCTCGGGAAGCATGTTGACTCGCGATGCCAAGGATGGTCCTACCCGAGCGGAGCAAATCAAGTCGGCCTTGCAGGTGACGTCTCCCGAAAGCTGGCTTTCACGCATGCGCGAGCGTCATGGCAAGGTCGAAGCCCTTGGTTTCGACGTGACGACGGAGACCCTGCGACCCTCGGCTTGGTCAAGGCCCGAGGTGGGGAACAAGACTGCCCTCGGGGTGGCCTTGAAGGAAGCCTTGTCGAAGGATGAGCTCGGGGCTGTCGTCGTCTTCTCGGACGGTCGCGGCAACCAGGGCGAGTCAGCCCTCAAGGTGGCGAAGAGTTACCGTTCGCTTGGCATTCCCGTAAATGTAGTTGGGGTGGGGGAGGCCCGTGCGGCAGGCGACGTTTCCGTGAGCTTTGCGGATCGCAAACCTCGCGCCGTGGCGAAGGAGGAACTCAAGCTCGGGGCAATCCTGAGGAATGATTTCGCCGCTGAGGTGAAATCGAAGGTTCGGCTGCTTGCCGGTGAAAAAACCTTGCGTGAAACGACCGTTACCTTGGAGGCTGGTGGGGAATTGCGTCTGGATTTCGCTCCCACCATTCCTGAGGTTGCGGGACCAGTCAGGTATCGCCTTACGGTGGAGTCTCCCTCGGGAGACCGAGATCCCTCCAACGATTCTGACTCGCTCCTCGTCCTAGTGCAACCCCCCGAGGTGGTGACCACCCTTTACCTCTCCAACCGGGTTCATCCGCTTTATCCTTTCCTCAAGCGAACCTTGGCGGCCGACGAGCGTTTCGACTTTCGAGGTCTCGTTCGCCTGAGCGAAAAAATCTTCCATGCGTTTGGCGACGACATGAAGCCGGAACTTCCGCAGGATCCCGAGTTCTGGATGGATTTCGACGCCGTGATCCTGGATGCCGCCGCCCTGACCGACCTCAATGCCACCGTGGTCGAGGGCTTGAAACGCTTCGTGCACCGTCGGGGCGGGGGACTCCTTCTCTTCGGTCCGGCCGAGGTGGCTCGGGAAAAGTTGGGGGGTGTCGCTCCCGCTCGCGAGGTGGAGGAATTCTTCGCCAAGGAAGATCGTTCCCTAGTGGCCTTGGAGGAACCCATTTTTGCTCCCGAGGACGAGGCGGACAAGATGAAGCCTTTCCTGCCCGGCCGACTGCCCGGCTTTTTCGTTAAGGAAAAGAATCCCGCCGCACGTGGAGTGGTTGTATCCCGGGCCGACGGCAAGGCGGTGCTCGTGTTGCAGGCTTATGGCGCGGGGCGCGTGGGCTACTGGGGTTCCCCCCATGATTGGCGCAGGTCCATGAAGGATGAGCGCGGCGGCAAGGAGTTTCGCAAGTTCTGGACGGCTCTCTCAGGTTGGCTCGGTTCGGGTGGCGAGGACCGCCTACGGTTGGAGGACGAGACCCGAGCTCGCCGCAGAGGCAAGCCCGTCAGCCTTGCAGTGGAGGCTCTCGGTTCCGACTTCGAGCCCTCGCACGATGCCCTCGTTGAGGCCCGCGTGGAAGGTCCCGAGGACTACGAGCGCACCGTTCACCTCTATCCCGAAGGCGCCATGGCCGGGCGATATGCGAGTTCCTTCCGTCCCGGGGCTCCCGGCGAGTACAAGGTGACCTACACCTTGTCTTTCCCGGACGGTGAGACCTTGGAACGCGAAAGCTACCTTCGCGTGGCCGAGACGGGAGACGAGTCACTCGACGTATCCTACAACGAACGTGACCTCCGCATGCTGGCGAAGTTGACGGGAGGCGAATACCTCAAGATCGACCAATTGGAAGCCGACTGGGAACCAGCCGTTGCGGAGGAGTTGCCATTGCGGGTGGAGCGAATCAGCCTTGCCGACAATTGGGTTTTCTTCCTTGTTCTCTTTCTCGTGGCGGGCCTAGAGTGGGTCTTCCGCAGGCAAGCGGGATTGCAATGAAGTCCTTGCGAAAAGCATTTGTCCTACTCACGGCCTCCTCGGCCGCTTTCGTGGTCGTCGGCCAGAAGGTTCCGCCTTCGCTTCCGCCAGGAATCATCATTTCGCCCCGCCCCGAATCGAACGCCATCGTTCCTCTTCCCGAAGGAAACGCCAGTCAACCCGCCAAGCCCGTCCGCTCCTCCAAGCTCCAGACCATCGAGCAGGCGGGACGCGACCTGCGGCACGTCGACGAAGGCGTCCGCCTCGGCGCCGCCAAGCTGCTTGGGAAATATCCCGGCTCCGCCACCGCCGCCTATCTCGTCATGGCCTTGGACGACCGCATTCCCCGCGTTCGCAGGGCCGCCATGGTCTCCATTTCGGAGCTCTTCACCAACGGCTACTACCTTTACGAGAAGCCCCTCGTCGAGAAAATTCTCTCCAAGTTGAGCGATGTCGACGTGGAGGTGCGTCGCGAGGTGTCGGCTCTCATCCCGCGGCTTGCGATCGGTCTTTTTCGCTCCTCCTTCGAGGTCGTCGTGATCAACGGTCGGAGAGTCGCCCGGGCTAAACCTTCCACCCTGCGGCCCGACCTGCGGGAGATCGCCACCAAGTGCTTCTTCGACAAGGACGCCATCGTTCGGCAAAACGTCCTCAAGTACCATTCCGTTCTCCGCATACCCCTTACCGCCCAGATATTGATTCACCTCCTTGCAGACGACGACCTCGGCGTATTGCTGACCGCCCTCGATCGGGTTTCCATGACTACGCCCTCCCAATCCTTGGTAAACCGCATAGGCAAGCTCTCGCAGCATTCCGATGTCGGGGTGCGCAAGAAGGTCGTGTCCGTCGCTCGCGATTCCAACCGCAGGCATCCCGGTTACCGGGCCATCCTGCGGAAGATGACCGCAGACGAGGATCCCGCCGTACTTTCCATGGCAGCGGTCGAGCTGGCTCGCCTCGGCGAGAAGGTCGATCCAAAGATCATCCGCGCCGTGGGCGACTATCTCCTTGGGGTGGCGGGCGCCTCCACTCAGGTCATGACCATCCTCTATGCCGTCTCGGCCTTCGGGGAGCAGGCCATCGGGGTTTACAAGGAATTGACCGAGCACACCAGTTCGAGAATTCGCACCGTCGCCTGGCAAAGGCTGCTTACCTTCGACAACGGCTGGAACAGTCCCGCGGCCTGGTTGCCCTCCCTCGAGGATCGCGACAAGGTCGTGCGCCGCGCCGTCATCACGAACCTGAATGCCCGCGCCCGAAATTTCGACGTCAAGACCATGCAGGCTTTGGTCGCGAGCGATTTTACAGACGTTCGCTCCTTCGCCGCACAGGCCTTGATATCCGCCCGTCCCGAGGCCGTCGAGGAAGTCGGCTTCGACCTCCTCATAGACGATGACGTGAACGTACGGGCCGCCACCCTCCGGGCCTATGCCGGTCGACGTTCCCCGGGGTGGCTCAAGATCATGTCGCGCTCCCTCCTCGCCGATGAGTACGTCATCAAGCGGGCGGCCCTCGACGGCTTGCTCGGGGACGTTCGCCAAGGGCTGCCCTTCCTGCGGAAGTTCGTCGTGGAGAACCCGACGGACTCGATCACTCCACTTGCCCTAGCCGAGCTCAATCGCCGAGGCCTTTCGCCGAAATGAAGATCATTTTCCCCCTCACCTGTCTCGTCCTCCTCTGTTCCTCGCTCCCTCCTCTGGAGGCGAAAACTCCCGCCCGCGACGCCATCCGCATCGTCCAGCTTCTCCGTAACCAAGGAGTCCTGCGGCGCTACCCGGACGCTCTCCCAAGTCTCCTTCGCCACATGAACGAGGAGACCACCGCCCGCTTCGACACCGATCCTCTCTTCATCGAGACCCTCGAGGACGAGCAGCTCCCCAAGCATCCCTTTCTCTACGTAAACTGCGACGAGCAGCCCACCCTCGACTATACCGACGGCGAGAAGCAGGCACTCCGCGAATACCTCGAGCGGGGCGGCTTCCTCTACCTCGACGCCGGTATCAAGGCCTCCTTCCTCGGGGCCGACCTCGGCCACAGCTACGCCGCCTGGGAGGAACGCCCGGAGGTGAAGGAACTCTTCGCGAGCATCTTCCCCGACAAGGTCTTTGTCCCTCTCGCCCGCGACCACGAGCTTTTCCGCTGCTTCTACAAGGGACTTCCCAAAAACAAGGACCTCAGGATCGAGGCCACCCAGAAGAAGCTTCCCGAGACCGTCCTCACCTTCGTCGAGCGCGAGAAATGGCCTCAGGGCACCTATTCCTTCGTCGGCCTTCGGGTGAAGGGTCGCCTCGCCGTGCTGGCATCGCCCATCTGCGCCATGGGGTGGGGGAAGGACGAGTTCGGGGCATGGATTCCGCCCATCTCCTTCCGCATCCGCGAATCCGCCGATGGTTTCGACGAGAAGCTCAAGCTCGCCTCCTTCAAGGGCGGCACCTTCGAGGTCAAGCGCGAGGACGGTCTCAACGACATCCTCTACACCGAGCCCGGCAAGCGTCCTCTCTGGGTGCAGGAACCCACGGGCAAGTGGCGCATCTTCAAGTACTACTCGGGAGAGGAAATCAGCAACTTCGCCCACGCCTTCTACACGCGTCTTGGCGTAAACGTCTTCATGTACGCCCTCACAAACTAGGGGATTGCCTCGTGGCCGACGAAAAGTTCCCCGAGATCCCCGAGCCACCCGAGCCCGCCGATCTCCCCGCCGATCGCTCCAACCTTCGCGTCGTCCTCTGGTGGGTCGCCGGGTTTGTGTCACTCGTCACCATCATCATCCTCATGACGAGCCAGTGCGGCCTCCAGCAACTCAACCTTCCCAGCCCCTCCGTCAGCGATCCCGCCGATCTCCCCGCCGCCGACCAGGAAACCGAACTCGAGTTTCGCGAGGACCAGCTCTGGTACAAGATCGGCGAGGACATGCCCTTCACAGGCGCCGCCGTTTCCCGCCATCCCAACGGCAAGTTGAAATCCCGCACCAAGGTCGAGAACGGCGCCGCCTACGGTCTCATCGAGCAATGGGACGCCAACGGCACCCTCCTCGGTCCCCGCTTCAAGGACGAATTCAAATAATGAAAAACCATCACGCCCGCCTCCTCCACCTCCTCATCGCCGTCACCACCTTCGCCATGTCCCACGCTCATCCCGGACACGAGAAGGACGACCAGGCCATCCGCGAGAAATACGGCCAGGCCGAGAAGCACTTCACCGAGCGCATCAAGGCCGATCCCAAGGCCGTCGACGCCTACTCCCGCCGGGGCGACGCCCGCCTCTTCCTGAGCAAGTTCGCCGGTGCCGTGCAGGACTACGAGCAAATGATCAAGCTCGACCCCTCCCTCGACGTCTCCCACTGGCGTCTGGGCATCGCCTACTACTACGTGAACCGCTTCGACAAGGCCGCCCACCAGTTCGAGATCTACCACAACTACGACAACGTGGATCGCGAGAACGGCATCTGGCGCTTCATGTCCCAAACCCGCCACCAGAACATGGGGGTCGCCCGCAAGGCTCTCCTCAAGTACGAGAAGACCGACCGGCCCCCGTACCCCTGGCTCTACGCCCTCTACGCCGGAAGCATCAAGCCCGAGGAGGTCTACGAGAAAATCGAGGAGACCGGCTTCCCCGAGCGCTACAAGGAACGCGTCCTCTTTCACGCCCAGCTCTACGTCGGCATCTTTCACGAGCTGCACGGGCGGGAAAAGGAGGCCCTCAAGCACCTCGACGCCGCCACCTCAAACAAGTTCGGCCGCTCCTCCGGTACCTACATGTGGCAGGTCGCCCGCGTCCATCACGATCTCCTCGCCAAGAAGATCGCCGCCAAGGGCGGAAAGAAAAAACCTTCTCCCGTCAAGCCCAAGGACTGAACCTCGGGCCGAAGGCGGGGCCGACTGAGCGACCCCGCCCTCCCGTCATCACCCGGGCCGTTGGGCGTGTAAGTAATTTGCAAAGCTCGGGCGGCGTCACTCCCGCAAAGAAAAAGCCGAACCCATGCGGGTCCGGCTTTCTCGGAAAAGTCTTGTTTTCGAAAGGCCGCTACTTAATGGAGCCCTTGATCTTAATGGTGGCCTTGGCGGTGACGGGGGGCTTGAGCTCGGCGTCCTTGGGGCCGGCATCCTTGGGGGCGGTGCCTTTCCATTCGCAGACATAGCCCTTTACCTTGCCCGAGAAGTCGGTGGTATCCTTCCACTTGCCGGTGAGGCCGTTGAGGACGAGGAAATTGTAGCCGTTGGTGGCGCTGGGCTGCTTGGCGTCCCAGTTCTTGAAGGCGAACTTCTCGCCGTTGTCCCAGGTCCATTTGCCCTCCTCGAATTCGTCGGAACCTCCGAGCCAGATGAGCTTGCCCTTGACCATGCGTCGGACGAACTCGTTTTCCTGCTTGGTAGCCACGACGACGAGGGCTCCCCCTATGTCCTCGCAGGCGAACTTTGCTTCCCACCATGTGCTGTTGGTGTCGAGGAAAGCCTTGTAGTGATTACCACGGAAGGGTACGGAATCCTTGGGCGGATCGACTTTTACGGCTTGTGCGGCGCCTGCGGCGGCGAGCAGGCCGATCGTGATTAAAGAGAAGAATTTAGCTTTCATAATTGTTCCTAACCTAGGCGAGAGATTTGTATCGCGCAATGTCTTTTTCGTGAAAATGATCATCTTTGGCAAGGTGGGTAAGTCGGGGGTTTCGCTTGACTTGCAAGGCGCATGAGAGGATTTTACAACTCTTCGCGAACGATGCGGTCCCATTCGTTTCGCTCGTTCGCCGGTCGGGCCGTAGCGCAGCCTGGTAGCGCACTACGCTGGGGGTGTAGGGGTCGTGAGTTCGAATCTCACCGGCCCGACCAATTTTCCTTTTTGCCTTTTTGGGGCCGCTTCCTACAAGGTGCGTGCCATGAGCGAACTTATAGGTTGGATAGGCACTGGGGTGATGGGAGCTTCCATGGCGAGGCACCTAATGGACGCGGGTTACGACCTGCAGGTGCATAACCGAACGAAGTCGAAGGCGCTGCCGCTGGTGCAGAGCGGGGCGGTTTGGCGCGAGTCGGCCGCGGAGGCCGCGGAGGGAGCCGACTTCATTTTCGCCATCGTCGGGTTTCCCGAGGACGTGGAGGAAACCTTCCTCGGAGAACGTGGAATCCTGTCCATGGCCAAGGAGGGAGCGGTGGCGGTGGACATGACGACCTCGGAACCGGCATTGGCGGAACGAATATATGAGGAGGCGAAGGGTAGGGAGGTATCCACGCTGGACGCGCCCGTGAGCGGTGGCGACCTAGGAGCCCGCAACGGGACGCTCGCGATCATGGTCGGAGGTGAGGAAGCGGCCTTCTCCACAGTGAAGCCTCTTCTTGAAGTGATGGGAGGGAACATAGCCCTGTTCGGGCCTGCGGGCTCCGGGCAGCGTGTGAAGATGAGCAACCAGATCCTGATCGCGACGACCATGATCGGCACGGTGGAATCGCTTCTCTATGCGGTTCGCTCGGGACTGGACGCCGATGGCGTGATCGACCTGATCGGCAGCGGGGCGGCGGGCTGCTGGTCCATCAACAACTTGGGTCGTCGGATCGTGAAGGGAGATTTCGCCCCGGGTTTTTTCATCAAGCATTTCGTGAAGGACATGGGGATTGCGTTGAGCGA
>CAZWTI010000003.1:0-2683 GCA_964637065.1 uncultured Puniceicoccaceae bacterium | reverse complement strand
TCCAGTTGTCTTCCGTTAGATGAACGCGTTTGTGCCAGACGGGTATGCGGTGGCCCCACCAGAGTTGGCGGGAGATGCACCAGTCCCTGATGTTGTCGAGCCAGTGTAGGTAGGTCTTAGCCCAGCGTTCGGGGAAATAGCGGATGAAGCCTTCGGAGACGGCCCGCTTGGCTTCTTCGACGCGAGGGTAGCGCAGGAACCATTGCTCGGATAGGCGGGGCTCGATGGGAACATCGGCCCGCTCGGAGTAGCCGACGTTGTTGGCGTGAGGTTCCTCGTCAACGAGATCACCCTGTTCGCGCAGTTTCTCCAGCGTTGCCTTGCGGGCTTCGAAGCGGTCCATGCCGGCGAAATCGGGGCCGGCGAGTTCGTTCAGGGTGCCGTCCGGGTTGAGGACGTCGACGAAGGGAAGGTCGTGCCGTTGGCCTATCTCGAAGTCAAGAGCGTCATGGGCGGGCGTTACCTTCAGCATGCCCGTTCCGAAATCCTTTTCGATCGCATCATCTGCAATTAGGGGGATTTCGGCAGGATTGAGGGGCCTTCGAACGTGTTTTCCCTGGAGTTCGAGCCAACGTCCGTCCTCGGGATGCATGGCGATGGCGACGTCTCCCATGATGGTCTCGGGGCGAGTGGTGGAGACCTCGACATAGTTGCCCGGGTCCTCCACAATCTCGTAACGGACTTTCCAGAGGCTGCTTTCCTGGGGTTTCATGATTACCTCTTCGTCCGAGAGGGCGGTGAGGCTGACGGGACACCAGTTGACCATGCGTTTGCCACGATAGACGTAGCCGCGCTCGAACAGCTTTACGAAAGCGGTAAGCACAGCCTTCGAGTAATCCTCGTCCAGAGTGTGCACGGTGCGGTTCCAATCGCAGGAACAACCCAATTTCCGTAGTTGATTGAGAATCATTCCGCCATGCTTGTCCCGCCATTCGACGGCCCGCTCGAGGAACTTTTCGCGACCGAGGTCATGCCGGTTAAGGCCCTCCTCACGCAGGGATCGCTCGACCTTCGTCTGGGTAGCGATTCCCGCGTGGTCTGTGCCGGGAAGCCACATGACGGCGGCGCCTTTCTGGCGTGCGCGACGGGAGAGGATGTCTTGAATAGTGTTGTTCAGGACATGTCCCATGGTGAGCACCCCGGTGACGTTGGGCGGGGGGATTACTATGGAGTAGGTGGGCTGACCTTCAGTTGGTGTTCCCGCAAAGCAATCGTCCTGTTCCCAGCGAGCATACCAACGGTCTTCGACCTCGCTTGGGTCGTAGGCTTTGGGTATGTCGTTCGTTTCGCTCATGTCGGAATTGAAAGCCATGCAAGGCTACCGAATCCGCCGACTATGGCGAGCAAAAGCGCGTGTTTGTCCCCTTTGAAAAAGCCTGGCGGTTTTCTTCTTGAAGAGGGGCGTGAGGGCTGTGCCTGCCGCAAATCCGCCGAGGTGGGCAGCCACGGCGACGCCGCCGGCTTCCGCCATCGATTCCGGGAAGGCGAGAATCTGTTCGAAGACCCAGAGGCCTAGGACCAAGTATGCGGGAACGAAAATTACTCCGATAAAAATGAATACCCAATAGAATACCCTTACGTTAGCCCGAGGATAGAGCATTAGGTAACTCGCGATGATTCCCGAGATGGCGCCGGAAGCACCGACCATGGGCACGTTGGAAGTGGGGTCCACCAAGCCTTGGGCCATTGCCGCGATCAGCCCGCAGGATAGGTAGAACAAAAGGAAACGAACCTTCCCCATGGCGTCTTCTACGTTGTCGCCGTATAGGTAAAGGAAGAGCATGTTGCCTAGGACATGGGCGATGCCTCCATGAGAGAACATCGACGTGAAGACGGTGAACCATTCCCAGACGACTTGGCCCGCATCTTCGTATGCGAACTGGTTGAAGAAGGTGACGGGAAGGAAGGCAAAACTGGAGAAGTAGGCGGTGTGTCCGTGCGCATCGAGCGGGAACTGCCACGCGAAAAAGACCCACAGGTTCGCTGCAATTAGCAACCAAGTGAGAATGGGGGAACTCTTGGCCTCGTTATCGTCCTTATAGGGAAAAAAGAAAAACATGCTTCGGAATATTTCTACAGATAACCAAACTTATGAAAAGGGCAACGGTTTGGTTTTGGCTTGTTGATGTCGGGTCCTGAAGTTGTGCTGGAGGTCAATGGAAGACGCGGGTCAGAAACTTGCCCTTTTTCATACCGACGAGGGCATAACGATGGCGTTCGGCGAGCGCACTTATTTCATCGGAGGCGCCGATCCCTTTTACAATATCGCAAAGAAAGCCTTGGAACAGGGCGACCACGTCCCCTTTTATGTCGAGATGGCCAAGCGGGAAGGATTGGGCGAAGAGTTTCGCGACGCCTTAATGCGTGAGGTGGAACGCCTCGGGGGCGACGGCGAACCCGATTAGTTTGCTGCGTTGCTCAGGGCGAGAATCGCAAGGGCGGAGCAGAGGTCGGGGCCGCCTTCCTTCATGAGGCGTCCTTCTGGGTTATGGAAGGATCCGTCGGGATTTTGTTTCGTGGAGAGGAAGTCACAAAGGTTTTGTCTCCAGTTGCCGGTGAGATTGATGGCGGCGTAGGCTTGGGCGCGGACGGAGAGGTGGTAGTAAAGCATGGATTCGGCCCATGGATCGGGATGCTTAACTGGGATGCCCGGTGGGAGATTCCAGCCCTCGTTTCGTTGGAG
>CAZWTI010000002.1:0-3596 GCA_964637065.1 uncultured Puniceicoccaceae bacterium | reverse complement strand
ACTGTGCTCGCCATAGGTACAAGCCTTCCCGAGTTGGCGGCGACATGGACGATGGCAAGGCAGGGCAAAAGCGCCATGCTCTTGGGCAACATCGTTGGTTCAAATCTTTTTAACCTTACTTTTGTGGCAGGTCTGGCCGGAGCAGTATCACCAATTCCAGTAAGACCTTCCTTAGGCCAAGTCGAGTTTCCCGCCATGCTTTTGTTCACGGCCTTGTTATGTTGGCTCATTCGCCGTGAAAAGATAGGGAAGTTCCACGGTGCATTGCTGCTTATTTTATATTTCACTGTAATTGGGACTTCCTTCAGCTTTCATGGATAGCGAAAACCTTGCCAAAAATGAAAGTGTTCGTGCTGGATTTTAACTAGATGTAGTCAAATGCGCCAAAAGCCAGTCGAGGGATTCCAAAATAAAAATCCCAGCGAAAAAGTGCTACTACTTAGTCAGTTTCGCCAATTTGTAACCGCTTGAATGTCGCGATCGACAAAGTCTCACCCACAGCTTCACCCTTTTCGACAAGAAGATTCTTGATGGTCTGGTCCGGATTCTTGACAAAGGATTGCTCTTCCAAACAGGAAGCGGCGAAAAACTTATTCAATTTTCCCTCTATGATCTTTTCGACGGCCTGAGGTGGTTTGCCTTCGGCTTGCACAGCTGCGATTTCCCGCTCATTGGACACGACTTCGGCTGGCATATCGTCACGATTCACGCAAACGGGAGCAGTCGCGGCCACCTGCATGCAAAGATCCTTAGCCAGAATAATGGTCTGTTCATGACTAGCACCTGTTTCAGTTTCGGAAGCAATGACAAGCAGGACACCCACCTTGCCGCCAGTGTGAACATAGGATGCCACCCGACCAAAATTCTCCGGGGAAAGCGACTCCGAACGCGAAATACGTATGTTTTCACCGATCTTCGCCACCTGTTCGGTACGCTTCTCCTCCAAATCCGCACCAGAACCAGACAGCAAAGACGAGGACACATCCTCGGCAAAAGCCTGAAAGTCTTCGTTCTTGGCTACGAAGTCAGTTTCGCAGTTCACCTCAACGATCACACCCGACAGGCCATCTGGAGCCACAGCACAGGCAATTACTCCCTCCGCAGCCTCGCGACCTGCTTTCTTTGCTGCGGTGGCTACACCCTTCTTCCGAAGGATGGCAACAGCCTCGTCCATGTCCCCTCCACTATCAACGAGAGCACGTTTGCAATCGATCAAACCGGCTCCGGTATTCTCGCGAAGTTCAACTACTTTTTCCTTAGTGATTTCAGACATGACATATCCTGCAGCAATAAAGGGATGAGATTAAAACGCAAAACTAACTCGATCCAAGCAACATAGGGAAGCTCGGTTCCTGATTATTTCTCTTCCTTGCCCTCTTCGGTATCAGATTCTTTTGATTCCTGTTCGGTAGTGACTACCTCTGCATCGGCAGATCCCTCCGCGTCTTCTGTCTCTTCGGTTGAGTCTTCCTCGCCTTCAGCAAGCGAAACCTCTTCGGACGCAGGAATCGACTCTTCCCCGCTCGATGCTTCAGACACCTCGGATTCAGCAGAAGGCGCTTCCTCAGTGGATGCTTCTTCAGTGGGCGATTCTTCCTCATCTCGACGACCCCAACGGCGATCATCGAAGTCCATGTCCTCGTACCCTTCCGGCAAGGTAACTTCGGGTTCGTCACCTTGATCACCTCCAAACTCGGGTTCTTGGGTAACGGGAGTGATGTCCCTGCGGTGGGTGGGGGCCTCTACACGACGGGTCACACCAGTCTGGATAGCCTCGACGATAACGTCTATGACGATACGAATGGACTTGGTCGAATCATCGTTCCCCGGAATGGGGAAATCAATGAGGGTGGGATCAGAATTACTGTCTACGAGGGCCACGAGAGGAATATCAAGTCGATTCGCCTCAGCCACCGCGATGGCCTCGTTATGGGTATCAATCACGAAAATGGCGCCGGGAAGGCTTTTCAGATCGAGCAATCCCTCGAAATTGCGATGCATGCGCGACATTTGCCGCCTTATCACGGCGGCTTCCTTTCCCGGAAGATTATCCAGACTTCCGTCCTCCTCCATGCGGAGGTATTTCTTATACTTTCCAAGACTGGTGGAAACTGTTTCGTAATTGGTCAAGGTTCCGCCCAACCAACGGTTCACACAAAAAGGCATGTTGGTAGCTGCCGCCATCTCGCGAATCGGTTCTTGGGCCTGCCGTTTGGTCCCAAGAAGCAACACGGACTTGCCGCTTGCCACTACTTCCTCGATGCCTGCCGCAGCTTTTTCAAGAAGATCGTAGGTCTTCTCGAGGTCAATTATCGAGATGCCATGACGATTGGCATATACATAAGGCTTGGACTTTGGGTTCCAACGACGCACTTGGTGGCCAAAATGCACACCTGCGTCGAGAAGATCTTTGACGGTAACGTTCATGGAGTTGGAAAGTTCAAAGCCCCGACGAACGAACCGGGGAGAAATAATTTTCTTTTAGAAGGATTGACGGGTTGATGATTAAAAAGGAAAAAAACATTCGCAAGAAAAGACATTAGCGAGAGCTCTCCAACACGAATTTAAGCGATTCATCAAATTGAAATTCTTAAATTTCGCAAGGTAATTCGCATTACCCAGCGGTCTAAGCTTAAAGGATCAACGCGGGTTATTCACATTGGGTGCAGGGGCAGGATTTGAACCTGCGACCTTCAGGTTATGAGCCTGACGAGCTACCATACTGCTCCACCCTGCAACAAAGGAACCGATAAAACTGAGTCGAAAGACGTTTTGGAGCAAGACCAAAATAAGGAGGAATTAGTCAAGTGACTTTTTTTAAGTTGTGGGAATGCAAGCTCGCAGGCATTACCTCGACTCATGGTCAAACTCGATGAAATCGTACGGTACTGCGACGAACGCACGGAACGCGCAAAAGTTGTTGATTCCCCCGGAGCGGAGAACGGCCTACAGGTTTCCAACGACGGAAACGGCAGCAAGATCGGGGCAGCCGTGGATGCGGGGATGGATCCTTTCCGTCAGGCAGTGTCGGCAGACGTCGATTTCCTCATCGTCCACCACGGCTTGTACTGGACGCCACCCCAACCTCTCGTCGGGCACGACTACGACAAGGTTAAGCTGCTACTGGATGGCAACCTCGCCCTATACGGGAGTCATCTGCCTCTCGACTGTCATCCCGAAATCGGCAACAACGCCATCCTCGCCCGCAAGCTGGAACTCTCCCCCTGCGGAACCTTTCTCCCCCACGAAGGCATCGACATTGGTCTACTGGCAGAAGGCGTCACCTCCAGAAACGATCTCCGCACAAGACTCGAACACCTCTTCCCAAAAGGAGTCACCTCCATGGAATATGGATCGGTGGAACCCGAGAGAATCGCCATTCTCACAGGTTCCGGTCAAAGCGCCGTGGATCAAATTCTTGATGCCGGGGCCGACACCCTCGTCACCGGCGAACTTCGCCAACATCACTTCAACCTCGCCCAAGAACTCCACCTCAACCTCTACGCCTGCGGACACTACGCCACAGAGACCTTCGGCGTGGACGCCCTCGCCCGCGAAGCCTCCGCCAAGTTCAACCTCCCCTTTGAGTTCATTGA
>CAZWTI010000001.1:0-8346 GCA_964637065.1 uncultured Puniceicoccaceae bacterium | reverse complement strand
TGATAGTCCCGCTTGAAAGGAAGGGGCAGGATTTGCTCCATCCTGACCGTGGTGTGAAAGCGCGGCAAGAATGAGGAGGCAATCGGGACGCAGTTGTTTGACGGAGCCTCTTCCATGAGCTTGACGAACTGGCGAATAGTGTTTTCCCAGATCATGATCGATTATTCTGTGGAGGCTCCACTCGAAGAGATTAAGTCGTTCGTCGGCTGCAGCAAGATAATCCAACGAACTGCGAAACATTGCATACTGTCCTTGCGATAGATGCATCAGTGCGGGTGCGGCTAATTCTACGAGCGCGAATTTCTGTTCCGAGGAAAGTCCGGCAAGATGCAAGCTTGCTTTATTGGTCTCCTCGGCTGTGCCGGGTTCGCTCTGCTGTCGTAGCAAAGTGATTTGTTTCTCCTGTTCGGCCTTGTCCTCCGGATCGAGAAGAAGTCCGTAGATCACGCAACGGGCGCCAAATGGTTCGCGGACTTGCTCGAGCAATGCTCGGGGAATATCTGCAATGACGCCCTGAGCATGTTCTATATGCTTCTGTGTCGGATTTCCCGCAGCTGCAAGAGCATCTTGGGGTTGCACGAGAACATTTTTCGTTGTGCTGGTCGAGGGCTTGGCCTCTCTCGTTTTCTTTCCTGCGAAGCCTGACGCTCCGGCAAATTCGGAGGCATCAGCATTTTCGATTAAATTGTCTGTGTTCGGGAAAGCTCCTTTCCATTTCGGTTCGATGCGACGGATGCGTTTTGTCAACGGCGGATGAGTGGCGAAGAGGCTGGAGATACTTGCCCCAAAAAACATGTGGCTGCATTCGGCTGCGTTGGGAGCTTTGAGTTTTGTTCCCTCGGAGAAGCCGCCGATACGCTTAAGAGCTCCCGCGATGCCTTGCGGATAGCGAGTGAATTGGACGGCGGACGCATCCGCTAGGTATTCACGTTGGCGACTGACCGCTGCCTTGATCAATCCCCCGAAGAAGGAACCCACATAGCCGATGACGAGCATGCCGAGACCCCCGACGACCAAGGCCATGCCCAAGCCCCTGCCCTCACGGCTTCGACCTCTTGATGAGTACGATCCTATGCGCATTAGGAAATATCCGATTCCTGCGATAAGCAAAATCCCGTGGAGGATGCCGATGAGCCTTATGTTTATCTTCATGTCACCGTTCAGGATATGACTGAACTCGTGGGCCATGACGCCTTGTAGCTGGTCACGGTTCAGCTTCTCGATACAGCCCTTGGTCACACCAATGACGGCACTCTCGGGAGAATAGCCGGCTGCAAAGGCGTTGATGGCTTTTTCCTCCATGAGGTAGACCGGGGGTACGGGAGTGCCTGACGCAATTGCCATTTCCTCCACCACGTTAAGGAGCCGCTTTTCCTGCAGATTCCTGGTGTTGGGTTGCAGGAGTCGACCACCCAGACTTTCCGCCACCACTTTTCCCCCTCCCGCCAAGGCGCTTATCTTGTACAAGCTGCCGAGACCAACCACTGCAAGGGTGCCGACGCCCACAAAGCCTGCTAATTGGGCATTCCAGCCGATTCCCTTGGTCATTGCAAACGAAGCGACCGCGTACAACGCCCCGAAGATGCACAGCACCGCGAGGAAAAAATAAAACACAAGATGCCCAGTCTTCTTGCGGGCTTTTTCTTGGTGTTCGAAGAAATTCATCGTCGACCGATAGGGCTCAGTTGACGCCGTTCATCCCTCAGAACTCAACCTTCGGGGCCTTGCTGATTTTCTGGCTCTCGAATTCAAGTAGGCAAGCGTTTTGACCATGTCCGAACATGCCCGCAAAGAACACGGGCGGAAAGGTCTGCTTGTAGATATTATATTCGCCCACGGAATCGTTGTAGGCCTGACGGGAGTACGAAACTTTGTTTTCGGTGGAAGACAATTCTTCCTGCAGGTTTTCCATGGTATCGTTGGCCTTCAGATCGGGATAGTCCTCGGCTAAGGCGAAGAGGCGTCCAAGGGCTCCTCCGAGTTGGTTCTCTGCTCCCATGAGGGCGGCCATGGCGGAAGCGTCGCCGGGGTTGCTAGAAGCCAATTGTAGACCGCTGGATGCCTTGTTGCGCATTTCTATCACTCCCTCCAGCGTTTCCTTTTCGTGTGTCATGTAGCCTTTTACGGTCTCTACGAGGTTCGGAATGAGGTCGTAGCGTCGCTGGAGTTGCACCTCGACTTGCCCGAAAGCAACCCTGAGTCGGCCCCTAAGGGTCACCAGCCTGTTGTAAACGCCGATCAGGTATAAGAGACCAATGAGTCCAATCACGCCCATGACGATAAGTAAGATTATGGTTATTGTCATGACGGCCTATCCTTTCGTTTCGATGATTTCGGGTTCTTCTTTTCTAAAAGATTCGCTTACCAAGTGCTGAGTGGTTTGGAGTTGACGCTGAAAAATGACGAATGACTCGTTGGCTGCAAGCTCTTCCGCAATCAGCTTGCGTGTTGTCTCCCTTCTAATGGCGTGAAGATCCTTGGCTATTTCGTTGGCTCGAACTACAGAAACGCCTTCAACCAACTCGGTGGTAAGTTCGTCGACTTGCTTGAAGTATACGTCGAGGCTTTCCTTGCGCCGTTTTAGGAGTAGCTCGCGAATAGCGACTGCAATTCCCCATGCAATCGCGAGAACGGATAGCAGCAGCGCGATCGGTTCGGACCAGTTTTGGAGAAAGCTTGGTTCATCTCTCTCGTAGTACTGTCTGGCTCCCTCATGCAAAGGAAATTGGATGTCTGACTTGTCGTCAATTGGAGTGATTTGCGCGAGCAGGGGTTCGGTGCTCGCCAAGGTCGTTCGTCCTTCCGCGAGAGAGCGAGTGAGCTCCAAGACGTGACTTTCCGCAAGGTTGGCTCGACAAGCTAGTATTACCCTCGTGCCGATTGTCGGGACTGGAGATTCCGGGAGACCTTTCCCAGGACTTACGGGATAGGACTTAGCGGGAATGTAAGCCGGTTTTGTAAATGGGTGTGTCTTCGCAAGGATTGCACCTGGTTCCTCGCCTAGGGATAAAAGCCGAAGATCCCCTTTGGACAATGCCTCTGCAAGAACCTTGTTGCCAATTCCCGTGACTATGCAGACAGCTTTGCTTTTTCCTTCTCGCAGGCCCTTCAGCCCTTCTCGCAAACCTTCTCTCCGCCATGTTGCCATTTCTTCCGAAAGGCCCAATTGGGCGAAGGTTGCTTTTGCCAAAGGTTCCGTACCTCCGCCCGCTTTCCCCACCGAGATAGTCGCGCCCACCAAGTCCTCAATAGTCACATTGTTTTCTGGAATAATGACATGAAGTACTTCCTCGTAAACGGTTGCAATGGCCCTGATGTTTTCCCTGCCGGGAAAGTCATTCTGTACAAGGCATAAATCAGACTGCCCTCCTTCCAGACGTTCAAGGTTTTCTACGCTGCCTGAACTCTCCAGTACCTTCAAGTCCCAGTGATTGGACTTGTGCAGCATTTCCGCAATTGCTCGTGCCCCGGCATCGTAGTGCCCGCCGGGTTCCCCTCCTGTGATAGTCCAAAGCTTTTTTCCCTCTTCAAAGAGCCAGAAGTAGCCAATTGAGACGAGGGTGACTGAAGCAAGACTCGCAAAAATGTATATTCGAGAAGAAGTCATCCTTGAAGATGGAGCTTACTACAATAAGTTACCTGAATCAGTCGAGTTCCCGCTATTATAAGTTTTGGATGAATTCGGAATGGTTGAGCAAAAGACTCCTTGTAGGACTAATCTAGTTTAGCAGTCTAAGCTTGGGTGACATGGTATGGAATTCAAGGCTGATGTCTTTATCTGGGAATTGTGGAGTGACCGTAAGGATATAAAGGTGTGTGCCTGGTTTCACCGAATGCTTTACCATCTTTGATTGCGGAGAAACTTTAACCTTTTCTCTGGTTCGTTGAATCCTAAGCCCCTTTTCCTGCGACAAAGTGAACCTTACTTCGTCGTCCTCCTCGGCTTGAATTCGGAATCGGAGGTATCGGTTGCCGCCAGCTGAAGTTGGGATTTCGGATAGTGGTAGAGTTCCATTAACAAGGGCTTGTAATTTGGTTGTCCCTTCTGAGGGAAGAGTTAAGAAATCGTTCGCTCCCTTAATTTTTTTAGTGGTTTGGGACAAGGGAATCTCGACTGACCTGACGAAAGTTTGCTTCGGAAAGCGGTATGGACCCTCTTTGCCAAGTTGAGAAAGAAAGGACACGAGGTGGATGAATTCCTCTTGGGTAAGAGAGGCGGTCAGTCCTGCAGGCATCAGTGAGGTGGGGGAAATCGTTTTGGACAGAATTTCCTTTGCGGGTATCTCCAAGATTGAGCCGGAAGCCTCTCGAAGGACAACTTTGTGCTTATCTGCGGATAATTCAAGGCCTGCCGCCACCTTGCCGCCACTTGCCTTGACGACGGTGAGGTGGAAGCCTTCCTTGATCTTCTTGTTGGGTGCAATGAGAGAGTCTATAAGGTAGTCGATTGGAGCTGATGCTCCGATGCTCACGAGGTCGGGTCCCACCTTGGGGCCCACTCCGCCTATCGCGTGACAGGCAAAGCAGGCAAGTGCCTGTCGGCGATAAATACGTTCGCCTAGGGCGGGATTTCCTCTTTTACGCACATCGGCAATCAGGCGTCTTGTGTCTTCTGCCGAAACATTTTGCGTCATCGGTTTGAGCTTCCCCGCCTTTCTCAAGGCTGCAACAAGTGCGGACAGGTCTCTTCCGGATGTAGTCGCGGCACGAATGCCTGTAATTGCAGTTGGTTTCGGCAGGGTTTTTCCCGCAAGGGCGCCAGCAAGAATCCTTGGAGCTTCGGCCGATCGAAGTAGGTTTGCGAAAAGAGGTGACGAGTCCAGGGTTTGAGGAAGCGATGCGAGAAAGGCAGGGGCAAGTCCTGCGGCCGAGTTCGGGTCTTCCTCAGCGATTGCCTCAAGTGCTGCCATTGCGGCGACGGGACTGTATGTTTCACTGGCGAAGGAGGTTAGCCTTTGTATTCCGGGCTTTCCAAATGCCGCGAGTGTTGAGGCGTAGACCCGAAGGTGAGCTAGATTTGCATTTTGGTTGGCCTTCAACTGCTTCATTGCAACGGTATCTGCTCCAGGCAGGTTCCAATGTGCTGCAAGTCGAATCGATGAGGGTCCAAGAATCGAATCCTCGTACAGTACGGAGATACGAGACCGATCCTTGTTGGGCATCATTTTGCGTTTGGTCTTGGCGTCGGCCAAGGCAGCCAGAAGGGAAAGCTTTGCATCTGGGGGAAGTTTGTCGTCCAGAGTCGCATCAAAGACTGCGTCGAGATGCTTGACTTGGCCCGCCGCGGCCAGAGCCTGGAGTGTGGAGAGCCTTTTTCTAGGATCATTTTTTGCATCCCTCAGCGATGCAAGGAGTTCGTCAAGGGGAGCTTGACTGCCGGTTAATGAAACTACTCGTGCTAGACGCGTGGGATGATTGTCGAAGGTGGTTTTTCCTTCCCAGACCGAACGTAGCTTTCGAAGGGCGATCCTTAGCGAGAATTCAATATTGCGGTCTGTTTCATGGTCGGTTGCCCGAACTAAGTTTTCTATGGATACAAGGTCTCCCCTGCGATGGAGTGCACAAATTGCTTCAAGTCTAACGCGTGGGTGAGCATCGTCTATGGCGTTTGATTTCAGATAACCCAAACGCAGAGCCGCTGCCCGAATCCTAAAGTCGGGACTTTCGGACAAACGCTGTATCGATTCCTTAGGTATTTCCGCTCCCAGTCCCTTTGCGGTCCAGACATATTCCAGAAGGATTTTGTCCTCGGTCATCTTCCCTGCCTCTTGAATTAGCTTTGGCAGGATAGATGGGCCTGCTTTCTCGATCAGTAACCTCCTTGCCGATCGACGGACATAGGTCTCTTGAGAGGAAAGGGCTTCCATCCACTTCGACGCTTTTTTCTCATGTAACTTTCCGTAGTTAAGAGGTTTGGCATCCTTAGGCATCAGCCTCCAAATGCGTCCATGTTCGTGGTCCCGTCGCTTGTCATGGAAGTCCACTTCACCGTGTTGGATGATGTGGTTGCTCCAGTCGTTGATATAAATGGCCCCGTCCGGTCCCTCGTCTACGTCTACGGGGCGATACATGCCTGCGGTGCCGTGCCTGTCTGTTCGTTTGGAGGCCATGTGCACGAGGTCTTGCTGTTGCCTAGAGAGAAAGCCGGAGCGATTATCGCTAAGGCGAAAGCTGATCGTGCGGTGTCCCCGAAAGTCATTTGTGACCATAAGTCCTCGGTACTTTTCTGGAAAGATACGCGAGTTGATGATAGTGAGACCGCATTGCTTGGGTTGTCCAGGGTTTAGCCCCGGCAGGATTTCTCCGCGCCCGTGATAAGCGGAGGTCACGTAGGCGGCTCCGGGGAAAGTATAATGAATGCCTGCTCCACCTGCTCCGTCCGTCATGAAGGATTGGCCGAAATCATCCGTCTCGTGGCCCCATGGGTTTACGAGTCCATATGCGAAGACCTCAAGGTCGTGGGTGTTCGGGTCAAAGATCCAGACACCGCTCTTCAATAGTCGCCTCACTCCCCAAGGCGTCTCAACGTGGGTATTGATGTAAATGGACTGGTTGAATCCTATCTTGCCCTCCTCCGTGTGACGCAGGCTGTGCACGACGTGATGAGTGTCTTCCGTCCCGAGACCCGAAATCAGGATGGTTTTTTCATCGGCCCGACCGTCTCCGTCCGTGTCACGAAGGTGAAGGATTTCGGTAGAGGTTCCGACGTATACACCTCCGTGTCCGGGTAGGATTGCCGTGGGCATTAGTAGGCCTTCGGCAAAGACCTTTCTGTGATCGGCGACGCCGTTTCTATCCCGATCCTCGAGTACGACAATCTTGTCGTTCACGACGAAGCCCGGAGCAATGTGCGGATAGCTTTCCGCGGTTGCCACCCAAAGCCTGCCGTACTCGTCCCATGCCGACTGTACCGGATTCTTTATCGCCGGTTCGGAAGCAAAGAGGTTGAGAGAAAGGTCTTCAGGGACATGAAGCTTCTTGGCTTCCTCGAGAGCCTTTCCTGATGGCCGGACAGTTTGCCAGGCTGGATTTAGCTTTGGCTGTGGGGGTAGCTTTATTTCTCTGTCGGGAGTTGCGAGCAGCTTGTATATCGCCAGCTCCTTTTCCCTGACGTGTGGAGCGAATTTCGGAAGATCCTTTGCATGGCGTCCCTGCTCGTGTCTTCGGAAGCTGAGGAGATAGGTTTGGTTTTGAGGACGCCAACTATGGAAGTGAAGGGCGTTTTTCTCACGGATCAAGTCGCGAAGCAAAATGGCCTTTGGACTGTCAAGAGAGGGTGACTCAAGGCCTAGCTGCGTTAGAAATTCTTTGGCTAACGCTCGATGTCCTAAATCATTTAGGTGTAGGGAGTTCATCGTGATACGTTTCTCCTTTGGAGCCTTGGGTTTGACTAGTTCGAGGAGTGAAAGATGGGCGATGCCATTCTTCTTGGCCAGTTCGGCAATTACTTTGGCATGTGTCTGAACATCGACGTTGTGGGGGGTGGGGTTCGGCAATGGGGAACCCCAATCCTCTTGGAGAAAAGGGGAAACCATTACTATGCGAGCCCCTATCGGTTTAAGGTCATCCAACAGCTTTTGGTAATTGGCTGAGAAGATCTCGGGCTTACTGGCCCAAGACTCTGCGGGTCCGTAAGCAAGGAATAGTAGTGTGGGTTCGGAGTCGCGGATGTTTTTCAGTAAGTTTGCGTAGCCCGATTGGGGTTTGTCGTATCCTCTGGATTCTCCCTTCACCGTGTCCGCCGACCAACCGAGGTTGCGGAAAGTCAGTTCCTTCTTTGGGTGGGATATGGCAAGGGCCGTTTCCAAGTATCCGAAGCGTGCCATGCGTTCCATACATGTAGGACCTGCGAAAACTATTCGGTCGCCTTTCTCAAATATTATTGAATCCGTGGCACAAACGGATGTGTAAGTAGTGATTAAGGTGAGGTGGATGAGCAGCTTTTTCATTATGAATCTAAAGGAAAGGACTGGGGGCTATAAGGTCAAAGGGTAAACCCAAAGTTGATCCTACACTTAAGGCGAAGGAATATGTCCGATATAGCTTCTCTCGCGGACCGCACATTTTTTGCCCTATCGTCTTGCACTCGATTCCAGACTGTGGGAATTTTTGGCTGGCACCTGCGCTCCCGTCATTGGGGGGGAGTATCCGGGCATTGCTGGAAAAAGGTTCAACGGCTTCATATCCCCGAGGTCAGCAAGACCTGCTCAGTCCCTCCTTGTTTTCAGACCCTTTCGTTATGCGCAAGGGATGGATGGGCTTAGGGGGGGTACAAGATTCCGGCTTTGCCTCAAGTCAGTCAGACCGAGATCTGCAAATTTTCTTTCCCCCGACTTAGATTACTTG